>NZ_LYSO01000006.1:0-123159 GCF_001728935.1 Pseudomonas sp. AP42 | reverse complement strand
AGTGGATGACGAATCTGCGATCCTGCGCACCTTCCGCTATTGCCTGGAAGATGAAGGCTATACCGTCGCCACCGCGAACAGTGCCGCTCAGGCCGATGCCCTGATGCAGCGTCAGGTGTTCGACCTGTGCTTCCTCGACCTGCGCCTGGGCGAGGACAATGGCCTGGACGTGCTGGCCCAGATGCGGGTGCAGGCACCGTGGATGCGCGTGGTGATTGTGACCGCCCATTCGGCCGTGGATACCGCCGTGGACGCCATCCAGGCTGGCGCCGCCGACTACCTGGTCAAACCGTGCAGCCCAGACCAACTGCGCCTGGCCACCGCCAAGCAACTGGAGGTGCGTCAGCTCTCGGCGCGGCTGGAAGCGCTGGAAGGCGAAGTGCGCCAGCCTAAAGACGGCCTGGACTCCCATAGCCCGGCAATGATGGTGGTGTTGGAAACCGCGCGGCAGGTGGCCGGGACAGACGCCAACATCTTGATCCTCGGCGAGTCCGGTACCGGTAAAGGTGAGTTGGCCCGGGCGATACACGGCTGGAGCAAACGCTCGAAGAAGTCCTGCGTGACCATCAACTGCCCGTCTCTGACCGCAGAGCTGATGGAAAGCGAACTGTTCGGCCACAGCCGCGGCGCGTTCACCGGCGCCAGCGAAAGCACCTTGGGCCGAGTGAACCAGGCGGACGGCGGTACGCTGTTTCTCGACGAGATCGGCGATTTCCCCCTCACGTTGCAACCCAAGTTGCTACGGTTTATTCAAGATAAAGAGTATGAGCGTGTGGGCGACCCGGTCACCCGCCGCGCCGATGTGCGCATCCTCGCAGCCACCAACCTGAACCTGGAAGACATGGTGCGCGATGGCCGCTTCCGTGAAGACTTGCTCTACCGCTTGAATGTCATCACCTTGCACTTGCCGCCGCTGCGCGAACGCAGTGAAGACATCCTGACCCTGGCTGACCGCTTCCTTGCCCGCTTCGTCAAGGAATACGCACGCCCGGCGCGCGGCTTCAGTGATAATGCCCGCGAAGCGCTACTCAACTATCGCTGGCCCGGCAATATCCGCGAACTGCGTAACGTGGTGGAACGCGCCAGCATCATCTGCCCTCAGGAGAAGGTGGAGATCAGCCACCTGGGGATGGCCGAGCAACCGGCCAACAATGCACCGCGTATCGGCGCGGCTTTGAGCCTGGATGAGCTGGAGAAAGCCCATATCGGCGCCGTACTTGCGACCAGCGACACACTGGACCAAGCGGCCCGCACACTCGGCATCGATGCGTCGACGCTGTACCGCAAACGCAAGCAGTACAACCTTTGAACAGGACCTTATGAAGCTCGCGATGAAACTGCGCACCCGGTTATTCCTGAGCATCTCAGCGCTGATCACCGTGGCATTGCTGGGGTTGATCCTGGGCTTGGTCAGTGTCATGCAAATGGCCAAGACCCAGGAATCGCTGATCCGCAGTAACTTCATCACCCTGGACCTGGGGCTCAAGTTGCGTCAGAGCCTGGGCGACCAGTTGATCATGATGCTGGAGAAGCGCCCCGACCCGGACGCGCTGCAAGCCTCCAAGCAACATTATTTCGATCTGTTGGACCAAGGCATCGCCCATGAGCAGATAGACGGCAAAAATCATGGCTTCAGCCAGGCACGCTCCGATTACCAGAAGCTACTGGAAGCGTTTGACCAATCCCAACAGGCATCACCGCCCGCAGGCAGCAAAGAAAAGCTGACTGAAACCTTCAACATATTGCGCAACGGCCTGATCGCCGATCACAAGCGGGCGCTGGAAAATATCAGTACCAGCGAGCATAAATCCCGCGAGCGCGCGTTGTTGATTGCCGGCCTGCTCGGGCTGGTAGGGCTCGCGGTGTTGATCATCGGTTTCGTCACGGCCCATGGCATCGCCCGGCGCTTCGGTGGCCCCATCGAGGCGCTGGCCAAGGCCGCCGACAAGATCGGGCAGGGCGATTTCGAAGTCACCCTGCCGATCTCCTCCGCAGCGGAAATGAACCTGCTGACCCGCCGTTTCGGCATCATGGCTGAAGCGTTGCGCCAACATCAGGCCACTAACATCGATGAGCTGCTGGCCGGCCAACAGCGCCTGCAAGCGGTGCTCGACAGTATCGATGACGGCCTGTTGATGATTGATCGCCAAGGCTGCCTGGAGCACCTCAACCCTGTGGCGCAGCGCCAATTGGGCTGGGATGAGGAGCGGCTCGGCCAAGGCCTTGGCGAAGCCATGGGTCGCGCAGAAATGGATGAACAGCTGCAACTGGTGCTGCGCGGCGGCAACCTGGAGCGGGCCCCGGATGATCTGGAGGTGGAAGTCGAGGGTGAATTGCGCCTGCTGACCTACAGCCTGACCCCGGTCAGCCATACCCAGGGGCACATTCTCGGGGCCGTGATGGTGCTGCATGACGTGACTGAACAGCGCGCGTTCGAGCGGGTGCGCAGCGAGTTCGTGTTGCGCGCCTCCCATGAGCTGCGCACGCCGGTTACCGGCATGCACATGGCCTTCGGCTTGTTCCGTGAGCGGGCCAAGTTCCCACCGGACTCCCGCGAGGCGGACCTGCTGGATACGGTCAATGAAGAGATGCAGCGCCTGATGCAGTTGATCAACGACCTGCTCAACTTCTCGCGCTACCAGAACGGCCTGCAGAAACTCACCCTGGGCACGTGCGACGTCACCGACTTGCTGGAGCACGCACGGGCTCGGTTTACTGAGCCTGCGAACGCCCAGCACATTGAGTTGCTGGTGGAAGCCCAACCTGAGTTGCCACGGCTATATGCCGACCAAGTGCAACTGGAGCGGGTACTCGACAACCTGCTGGGCAATGCCCTGCGCCACACCGCCGAAGGCGGGCAGATCCGCCTGCAAGCACGACGCCATGGCGAGCGGGTGATTATCAGCGTCGAGGATAACGGCGAAGGTATCGCCTACGGCCAGCAAGGGCGGATCTTCGAACCCTTTGTGCAGGTGGGCCGCAAGAAAGGCGGTGCGGGCCTGGGCTTGGCACTGTGCAAGGAGATCGTGCAATTGCACGGCGGCCGCATGGGTGTGTACTCACGGCCGGGGCAGGGTACGCAGTTCTATATGGCATTACCCCTGTAGGAGCGAGCTTGCTCGCGAAAAACGTCAACGATAACGCTGTGCTGTCAGGCAGCCCGCGTCGTCTATGCGTTCTTCGCGAGCAAGCTCGCTCCTACATTATTATTTTTACACCATCAGCGGTGATTCAAGGCGCGCAGGATTGCGGCGCTTTCAGCATCCGGGGTGCCGTCAAACAATGACGGGCGGAAACGCATCTGGAATGCGGCGATGACATGCCGCGTGGCCACATCCAACTCGCCGGTCTGCGGCGTCTGGTAGCCCAGGCGCGCCAGTTCTTCCTGGAACCAGGTAATGCTCGGCAACTGCGCGGCGTACTGCACCTGAAACCGGGCCACTGCCTGGGCATCCGGCCACACGGCCAGACCTTCTGCCGCTAAGCGCTTCCAAGGGAACAACGGGCCTGGGTCCAGCTTGCGCAGTGGGGCGATGTCGCTGTGCCCGATGATGTTCTTGGGGTCGATGCCGTTGCGCTTGCTGATGTCCTTGAGCAGCACGATCAGCGACTGCACCTGCGCTTCGGAATACGGGTACCACACACGCCCCGTCGGCGTATCGCTGAACCCTGGGTTGACGATCTCGATACCGATGGAACTGGAATTGAGCCAGGTGCGCCCCATCCACTCGCTTTCCCCTGCGTGCCAGGCGCGCTGGCTTTCATCCACCAGCTTGTAGATGGTGCCGGAGGCGTCGTCGCCGATCAGGTAATGGCTGCTGACCTGGCCATGGGTCAACAGCGCCAGGGAACGTTCAAGGTTGGTCGAGGTGTAATGCACCACAACGAACTGCACGCGATTGTCGTGGTTGACCGAAGGATGGCTGGTGTTCAGGCGCGGGCCATTGGCGCAGCCGGCGAGCAGAAGAAACGCTAAAGCGATATACAAGGATTTCATGGCGAGAGGCAGTACACTGAAAGACGATAATGCAACAGTGTAACGTACGACTCACGGCCAGGCGGTCAAATTACAAAATGGAACATCTTTTATGCCGCCTGCACCTGATTACGCCCCGCGGCCTTTGCCCTGTAGAGCGCTTCATCGGCACGCTTGAGCGCCAGGTCACTGCGCTCGCCGGGTTGAAACTGCGCCACGCCCATGGACACCGTGATCGTTACCGGCTCACCCTTGAAGTGGAACGGACACGCGGCAATGGCCTCACGCAATACTTCACCTACGGCCAAGGCATCCGCCAAGGTCGAGTCGGGCATGAGCAGCACAAACTCTTCACCCCCAAAACGCGCGATGAAGTCCGTCGGCCGCAGGCGCTTGCTCAGCACATTGGCGATGATCTTCAAGACTTTGTCCCCAGCCAAGTGACCGTAACCGTCGTTGATGCGCTTGAAGTGGTCCAGGTCGAGCATGGCCAGCGACAGGCTGTTACCGCGCTGATGCCAGGCGTTGACTTCGTAATCGAGGCGTTCGCTCCACGCCGCACGGTTGGGCAAGCCGGTGAGCGGATCGATCAAGGCCTTCTGGCGCTGCACTTCCAGGTGCTCGCGGTAGCCCTGGGCCTCCTGCTCCATATGGGCCACGCGTTCAGCCAGGCCTTTTAGACGTGCGGCCACTTCCTGTTCGCGCAGGTCACGCTGCTGCTGGTGTTCGTCCATGGTGCCGAGCAAGCCTTCAAGGTGGCTTTCGAGCACCTGCTTGAGGCTGTCCAGGTCGGCGGCGTCCTGCACGCTGCTTTGCAGGCCGTCGACCTGCTCACGAATCTGCGTGTCCAACTCCCGCGCGGCCAGGCTGCTGTCGGCGTGGCCCTCGCTGGCGACCTGCAGATGGCCCTGGAATGCCTCGAGACGCTCGTTGAGCTGCTTGAGATAAGCCTCGAACTCATGCTGGCCACTGTCGGTGATCGCCAGCATCAGCACCGCCAGGTCATCGAGGATCGGCAGCAGTTCGTACCAGTTCAAGCCGTGGGCGAGACGCTCACGCATCGCCTCGGCCTGGGGCTGGTGACGTTCGGGCAGGGAAAGATCTTCCAGCAGGCCGAGCAAAGTGCCTTCAATGTGCTTGGCCACCGAGCTGTAAGACGGTTCAGGCGAATCGGGCAGGGCGTAGGTGCCGTCCGGTTGCAGTTCGTCAGGCTCGGGGCTTTCCAGCACGGGGGGTAATGACAAGCTGCCGATGGTGGTCTCATCCGGCGTTTCAACTGGAATCGGCGGCGGCTCGATAAAGGCGGCGAGTGCGCTTTCGTGAGCAGGCTCCGCAACTGGCGGCGCCTGCACGTCGGGTTCAGGTAATTGCGCAGGCGCCGCAATCGACGGCAGCTCTGGAGCGCCGAATACCGGCGTTTCGCTGGCGACCTCTTGCACTTCGGCCGCTGCCACAGGCGCAGGCTTCAAGGGTGGCAAAGGCGCAAAGGCACGCAAGGCTTGGGTCAACTCTTCCGATTGCGCAGGTTCTTCCGGTTCGGGCGCGGGTTTAGGCGCTGCAGGCGTTGGCGGTGCCAATTGCGCTACCGGCATCGGCTCAGCGTCAACCGGGGGCGCTTCACTGGCGGCCTCTTTACTACCGAACAGGCGTTGCAACAGGCCCGGCCCGGGGCGTGTGGTTTCGCCATCCGGCTCCAGATTATTCAGCGCCTGCCCCTGCAGGCTGCTCAGCTCACTGAGTAGCAGGGGTATCTCCCGCGCTTGCGCCACGCGACCATCGAGTTGCTTGGCGAAGGTTTTCAGCGGACGAGCCACCTCGCGGGGCAGCGGCAGCTTTTGCAACTGGGTGACCAAGGCGGTGAGCGCGGTGCTCATCTGGTCGACGCGGGTTTCACGGCGCTGCTCCGAATCCAGCACGGCCTTTTCCAGACGCGGCAGTAAAGCGGCGAGGGCAGCATCCATGTCGTCCGTGCGCACGACATCGCGCATTTCCTTCATGCATTGATCGACGGCGCGGTCGGTGCCTTCAGCGGCCAGCGTGCTGCGCACCAGCCCGCGGCGCAGCAAATCGAGGCGGGCAGCCCAGCGGCGTTCGAGTTTGTCTTGTTGCTCGATGCTCTGAAGGTACTTCTCTTTCCAGCGCTGGGCGTCGTCGCTCATGCAAGGGGTCCGCGAGGGCCTGGGCTCAACGCGGGTAATGCATCAGCCGTGAGCGAGCCCGGCAGACGAATCTCTACCGCGACCGGCAGGTGATCGGAAATGGGCTGCGCCAGCACCTGCACACTTTCCAGTGTGAGGCTTGGGCTGAGCAGGATATGGTCCAGACAGCGTTGCGGGCGCCAGCTGGGAAACGTGGCTTCGACTTGCGGGGCCAGTAACCCCAGGTCGCGCAGCGGAGAATTCTGCAGCAGGTCGTTGGCATGGGTGTTCATGTCACCCATGAGCACCTGGTGCTTGTAGTTACCAATCAATTCACGCACGTAGGCCAGTTGCAGGTTGCGCGTACGCCCCCCGAGGGCCAGGTGCATCATCACCACCACCAAGGCTTCCGGGCCTTCGCCAAAACGCACAAGGATTGCCCCGCGGCCTTTGGGGCCTGGCAAGGGGTGATCTTCAATGGCAGTGGGTTTGAGACGGCTGAGCACGCCGTTGCTGTGCTGTGCCAGGCGCCCCAGGTTGCGGTTGAGTTGCTGATACCAGTACGGAAAAGCACCCAACTGAGCCAGGTGTTCCACCTGGTTGATATAGCCGGAGCGCAGGCTGCCGCCGTCGGCTTCCTGCAGGGCGACCAAGTCGAAGTCACTGAGCAGGTCGCCGATTTTCTGCAAGTTACCGGTACGCCCCTTGTGTGGCAGCAGATGTTGCCAGCCACGCGTGAGGTAGTGCCGATACTTCTCGGTACTGTTGCCCACCTGGATATTGAAGCTGAGCAGGCGCAAGCGGCTATCTGCCGGCAGGCCTGTGGACTCCAGGTGATGCTCATTGACCTGCGGTTCATGCAGGCCAACGACACGCTCGGTACCCCAGCGGCGCATGGCGAGCCCCTTACTTGGCAGCGCGTTCTTTGGCAATCAGTTGGTCAGCAACGTTCAGGGTCGCTTCAGGACCACCGGTGCTGCCCAGGTCGAAACGGTATTTGCCGTTGACGATCAGGGTTGGAACGCCTTGCACGCCGTACTTCTGCGCGAGCTCCTTGGCCTGTTTGATCTGGCCCTGGATAGCGAAGGAGTTGAAGGTCGCCAGGAACTTGTCCTTGTCGACACCCTGAGTGGCAACGAAGTCAGCCATTTCGTCCGGCTTGGTCAGGCGCTTGCCTTGTTTCTGGATCGCTTCGAAGACGGCGTTGTGGACCTTGTGCTCAACACCCATGGCTTCCAGGGTCAGGAACAGCTGGCCGTGGGCGTCCCATGGGCCGCCGAACATGGCAGGAATGCGACGGAAGTTAACGTCCTTGGGCAGCTTTTCAGCCCATGGGTTGATAGTCGGCTCGAAGGCGTAGCAATGCGGGCAGCCGTACCAGAACAGCTCCACCACTTCAATCTTGCCCGGTACTGCAACGGGAACCGGGTTAGCCAGCTCAGCATAGGTTTTACCGGCTTCAAGCGGCACATCGGCAGCTTGTGCGGTCATGCCGAAGAGGCTGGCAGTGACGAGAGCGGCGCTGAGGATCAGATTACGCATGCTTTACTCCTGGACAAATAAAGTCGCCTCACGCGACCTTTGTTGTGACAGGTCTACGCGGACATGAGTTCGTTAGTGTAACGGCAGCGGCCACAAAAAAGGGCGGCCTGAGCCACCCTTTTTATGCTTGCATCGCGGGATTAATCGAGCGTTAACGCCCAGCCCGGTCAGTGCAGGCCCTGGATATAACTGGAGAGGGCTGCGATGTCTTCGTCGCTCAGCTTGCGAGCGATGGTGCGCATGGTCATCGCGTCGCCATCGTTGGCCCGGCCGGCTTCTTCTTTGCGAAAGTCGGTCAACTGCTTAGCGATGTAGGTGGCGTGCTGGCCGCTCAGGCGCGGGAAGCTGGCAGCAGCGTTGCCTGCGCCATTGGGCGAGTGGCAACCGGTGCAGGCAGGCAGGCCTTTTTCCAGGTTCCCGCCACGGAACAACTGCTCTCCACGGGCGACCAATTTAGGATCGGCAGCTCCCACACTGCCCTTCTGGCTGGCAAAATAGGCCGCGAGGTCCGCCAGGTCCTGATCGCTGAGATTAGTCAGCAGGCCGGTCATTTCCAGCACCGTGCGCTTGCCGCTCTTGATATCCTGCATCTGCTTGGTCAGGTAACGCTCACCCTGGCCGGCCAGCTTGGGGAAATTCGGCGCCGGGCTGTTACCATCCGGTCCGTGGCAAGCACCACACACGGCGGCTTTCGCCTGGCCCGCTGTAGCGTCGCCTGCAGCATGGGCAACACTGGTGATGCCCAAGGTCAACAGCAGACTCACGATCAGTTTGTTCATCAGCTAATCCAACTACGGCTAAGGGTTTAAGAGTTATCTACCGGGTTTACTCACCATCACATCAGTGACGGCCTGGTAATCCTCAGTACTGCAGTCCATGCACAAACCACGCGGCGGCATTGCCTTGAAACCCTGGGTCACGTGCTGCGTCAGCCTGACCATGCAAACTCGGTTGATCCTGTGTAGCCTGAGCGCCGTAAAGCGGAATCAGGGCAGCAGAAGCGAGCAACCGTCGGTCCATACATCGACCTTTTCAGGGTTTGAGAGCGTTTTGCGTTCTAATGCGCAATAAAGGTCTTTCGCTCCCGTGAACTTCATCCTTCGCTGGGACAAAGCACACACAAAATCTGCGGCATTATATACTGGCGCTACTGAAACGGAAACGACACCGCTTGCCGCACCCTTTCTCGGCACCGCCCACATCGGAAATCTCATGCAACTCAAGAACCCCATCCTCGGCCTGTGCCAACAGTCCACCTTCATGCTCAGCGCCGCCAAAGTGGACCAATGCCCCGATGACGAGGGCTTTGAAGTCGCCTTTGCCGGCCGCTCCAACGCCGGTAAATCCAGCGCACTGAACACCCTGACCCACGCCAGCCTGGCGCGCACCTCGAAAACCCCGGGCCGCACGCAACTACTCAATTTCTTCAAGCTAGACGATGATCGGCGTCTGGTCGACCTGCCGGGCTACGGTTATGCAAAAGTACCTATCCCGCTGAAGCTGCACTGGCAGCGTCACCTCGAGGCTTACCTGGGCGGTCGCGAGAGTTTGAAGGGTTTGATTCTGATGATGGATATCCGTCATCCAATGACCGACTTCGACTTGCTGATGCTCGATTGGGCGGTCGCCAGCGGCATGCCGATGCACATTTTGCTGACCAAGGCCGACAAGCTCACCTACGGTGCAGCCAAGAACACCCTGCTCAAAGTGCAGTCCGAAATCCGTAAGGGTTGGGGCGACACCATCACCATTCAGCTGTTCTCCGCCCCCAAGCGCATGGGTTTGGAAGAGGCTTACACCGTACTGGCCGGCTGGATGGAATTGGCGGACAAGGGCGCAGAAATCGCCGAATAACTTTTCTGCGGGCAAAAAAAACCCCGGACTTCTTTTGGGGAGGGGAAGTTCGGGGTTCAAGTTCCGGACCGCTAGGGCGGGGTCCGGAATTATCTGCCAACACTTAACACAACATAGGAGCATTGAAGGGCTTCACCACCCATTCAGTAACTCTGAGTGGCAGTTCACAGGTTAAGTTCCGACAGGCTCAAAAAACTATTGGAAATAACTGACCGCGGTTTGCGCTCTAAACCGCCTCGCCACCGCGCAATGTGATGGCGAAACCGCAGAATCAGTGCGCCTCGTCCCAGTTGTCGCCTACGCCTACGTCCACCACCAAAGGCACGTCCAACTGTGCCGCCGCGCTCATATGCTCGCGAATCTTCTCGCTGACCTGCGCGACCAGGTCTTCGCGCACCTCCAGCACCAATTCGTCGTGCACCTGAAGGATGACCTTGGCGTCCAGGCCCGACTCGGTCAGCCAGTTATCCACCTGCACCATGGCTTTCTTGATGATGTCCGCCGCCGTGCCCTGCATCGGCGCGTTGATCGCTGTGCGCTCGGCCGCCGCGCGCTCCTGGGGCTTGTTGGAGTTGATATCCGGCAAGTACAGGCGTCGCCCGAAGAAGGTTTCGACATAACCCTGATCCGCCGCCTGGGCGCGGGTGCGCTCCATGTATTCGCGAACCCCTGGGTAGCGGGCGAAGTACACATCGATGTAGGCCTTGGCGGTCTTGGTGTCGACGCCGATGTCCTTGCCCAGCTTCTGGGCACCCATGCCGTAAATCAGGCCGAAGTTGATCGCCTTGGCGCTGCGGCGCTGGTTGGAGGTGACCTCATTCAACTCAACCTTGAACACTTCGGCCGCCGTGGCGGTGTGCACGTCCAGGTCATTGCGGAAGGCGTTCATCAAGCCTTCGTCCTTGGATAAATGCGCCATGATCCGCAGCTCGATCTGCGAATAGTCCGCCGCCAGCAGCTTATAGCCCTTGGGCGCAACAAACGCCTGGCGAATGCGACGCCCCTCGGCGGTGCGCACCGGGATGTTCTGCAGGTTCGGATCGCTGGAGGACAAACGCCCGGTCGCCGCCACGGCCTGATGGTAAGACGTATGAATACGCCCGGTACGTGGGTTGATCTGTTCCGGCAGGCGGTCGGTATAGGTACTTTTGAGTTTGCTCATGCTGCGGTACTGCATGAGTACCTTGGGCAGCGGGAAATCATCTTCGGCCAGTTTGGCCAGCACTTCTTCAGCCGTGGAAGCCTGGCCCTTGCCGGTTTTTTTCAGCACCGGCATGCCGAGCTTTTCGTAGAGAATCGCCCCAAGCTGCTTGGGCGAACCCAGGTTGAATTCTTCACCGGCGATCTCGTAGGCCTGGCGCTCCAGCTCAACCATCTTATTACCCAGCTCGATGCTCTGGATGCCGAGCAGGTCCTTGTCTACCAGTGCGCCCTGGCGCTCGATGCGGGCCAGCACCGGCACCAGCGGGATCTCGATGTCCGTCAGCACACTGGCCAGGCTCGGGATCGCTGCCAGTTGCGCGTACAGGTACTGATGCAGGCGCAAGGTCACATCAGCATCTTCGGCCGCGTAAGGGCCGGCTTGCTCAAGGGCGATCTGGTCGAACGTGAGTTGCTTGGCGCCTTTGCCGGCGATGTCCTGGAAGCTGACCGTGTCGTGGTCCAGGTACTTCTTCGCCAGGCTGTCCATATCGTGCCGCGTCGCGGTGGAGTTGAGCACGTAGGATTCGAGCATGGTGTCGAAGGCGATGCCGCGCACGGTAATGCCCTGGGCAGGGTCGCCACCAATGGCGCAATTGGCCAGGATATTCATGTCGAACTTGGCATGCTGGCCCACCTTGAGTTTGGTCGGGTCTTCCAGCAACGGTTTCAAGGCCAGCAGCACGGTGTCGCGGTCCAACTGCTCCGGCGCACCGATGTAGGCGTGCGTCAGCGGAATATACGCCGCCTCATGAGGCTGCACCGCGAACGAAACCCCAACCAATTGAGCCTGCTGGGCGTCGATCCCGGTGGTTTCGGTATCGAAGGCAAACAGCTTGGCGTCGTTGAGTTTTTTCAGCCACAGATCGAACGTGGCCTGGTCAAGAATGGTGGTGTAAACCGTCTCTACGGGCACCGATACCACCGCCTCCACTGCGACATCCGCGACGGGCGCAACTTCATTGGCCGCCTTCAGCTCGACACGCTTGGTATCGCGCTGGATCTCGTCGTACCAGCTCTTGAACTCCAGCAATGTGTACAGCTCAAGCAGCTTTTCGCGGTCCGGTTCGATCAGGTGTAAATCATCCAACCCAACATCCAGCGGCACATCGATCTTGATCGTCGCCAACTGATAGGACAGGAATGCCATCTCTTTATGCTCTTCCAGCTTGGCCGGCAGGGTCTTGGCCCCACGGATAGGCAGGGTCGGCACAATATCCAACTGCTCATAAAGCTCTTTGAGGCCGCCATTGACCCCCACCAGCAAGCCGGAGGCGGTCTTGGGGCCAATGCCCGGAACGCCGGGAATGTTGTCGGACGAATCTCCCATCAACGCCAGATAGTCGATGATCTGCTCCGGAGCGACGCCGAATTTCTCCTTAACGCCCTCGATGTCCATGGAGCTACCGGTCATGGTATTGACCAAGGTAATGTGGCCGTCGACCAGTTGCGCCATGTCTTTGTCACCGGTCGAGATCACCACCGGGCGGCTGGCGGCCGCGCTGCTGCGGGCCAGGGTGCCGATCACGTCATCGGCCTCGACGCCCTCGACGCACAGCAACGGGAAGCCAAGAGCGATCACGCTTTGATGCAGCGGCTCGATCTGCAGGCGCATGTCATCGGGCATGCTCGGGCGGTTGGCCTTGTATTCGGCGTACATCTCATCGCGAAACGTCCCACCCTTGGCGTCGAAGACCACCGCGAACGGGCTGTCCGGGTACTGCTTGCGCAGGCTTTTGAGCATGTTCAACACGCCCTTGACCGCACCGGTGGGCAGGCCTTTGGAGGTGGTCAGCGGTGGCAGCGCGTGGAAGGCGCGGTACAGATAAGAAGAACCGTCCACCAGGACGAGGGGCGCTTGGCTCATGAGCAGGATCAACCTTTTCGGCGGGTCAGGCGCTAGAATAGCCGGACCAATGAAAACAAAGGGACAAGGTTATCATGCGTACATTCAATCGCCTGCTGTTGACCGGTTTGATTGCACTCGCTCCGATGGCTGCCATGGCGGCAGACGATGCCCCTTCGGCAGACCCGGAAGTTACCATTCGCACGGAAGGCGACAAAACCATCCAGGAATACCGCCAAAACGGCTTCCTGTACGCAATCAAAGTCACCCCGAAGGGCGCACCACCGTACTTTCTGGTACGTGCGGACGGCACCGACGCGAACTTCATCCGCTCTGACCAGCCGGATATGCTGATCCCGTCATGGAAGATCTTCGAATGGAAATGATTTCTTAATTTTAACCGGCGCTGCCCACCGCAGCGCCCGTAACGGCAGTTTTAACCATGTCTGTGTTCACCCCCCTGGCTCGGCCCGAGCTGGAAACCTTTCTCGCCCCTTACGGGCTCGGCCGCCTGCTTGATTTCCAGGGGATTGCCGCTGGCAGCGAAAACACCAATTTCTTTATCAGCCTGGAGCAGGGCGAGTTCGTCCTGACCCTGGTTGAACGTGGCCCGGTGGCAGAAATGCCGTTCTTCATCGAGCTGCTCGACGTGCTCCACGACGCCGACCTGCCGGTGCCGTACGCCCTGCGCACTACCGACGGCATCGCTTTGCGCGAACTCAAGGGCAAACCGGCCTTGCTGCAACCGCGCCTGGCGGGCAAGCACATCAAGGAGGCCAATGCGCAGCATTGTGCCCAGGTTGGCGAACTGCTCGGCCACCTGCACCTGGCCACCCAAGGCGAAAAGGTACTTGAACGCAAGACCGACCGCGGCCTGGAGTGGATGCTCAGCGAGGGCGCGCAGCTTATTTCGCACCTCAACGAGGCCCAGCAATGCCTGTTGCGCGATGCGCTGGCCGAGATCGAAGCCCACAAGGCCGACATCCTCGGCCTGCCACGGGCGAATGTGCACGCCGATCTGTTTCGCGATAACGCGATGTTTGAAGGCACGCACCTGACGGGCCTGATCGACTTCTACAACGCCTGTTCGGGGCCGATGCTCTACGACGTGGCTATCGCCTTGAATGACTGGTGCTCGGATGCCGAGGGCGTGATTGACGGTCACCGTGCCCGGGCCCTGCTGGGCGCTTACGCGGGGCTACGGGCGTTTACCGCGAAGGAAGCCGAGCTATGGCCGACCATGCTGAGGGTGGCGTGCGTGCGGTTCTGGCTGTCCCGGCTGATCGCAGCCGAGTCATTTGCCGGGCAGGATGTGTTGATTCATGACCCGGCTGAGTTCGAGCATCGCTTGGCGCAGCGTCAGCAGGTCACGGTCCAGCTGCCGTTCGCACTCTAAAAAGCCCCACTCGGTCAAAAAAATGTGGGAGCGGACTTGCTCGCGAATGGGGCCTGTCAGTTAGTACATCATTGACTGATCCAACGCATTCGCGAGCAAGCCCACAGGGGTTTTGTGTTACCTGTTAGAGCGACTCCAGGCAACCGGCGAGGTCATTGCCGAGTTTTTCCAGCACCTGCTCATAACCCTGGGCCGTCGCCGGGGTATAGCCACCCAACGCATCTAATTCCGCCAGCTTCACCGGCAACCCGGCCACCAGGGTTTCGGCCAAGCGAGGTCGCAATGGCGGCTCGCTGAACACGCAAGTCTTGCCCACTTCCTGCAAACGCGCGCGCATCGCCGCTACGTGTTGGGCGCCCGGCTGTACTTCGGCGGCTACGCTGAACACGCCCGCATGCTTCAAGCCGTACGCCTCTTCGAAGTAATCAAAGGCTTCGTGGAACACGAAGTAAGGCTTGCCATCAACGCCCGCCAAACGCTGCTTCAGGCGCGCATCCAGCGCGTTCAGGCGTTCTTCGAAGGCTTTGGCATTGCTCTGATAACGCTCGGCATTGGCCGGGTCGACGGCGCTGAGGTCGGCCGCCATCCGTGCGGCGATCACGCGCGCATTGACGGTCGACAGCCACAGGTGCGCATCCACGCTGCCTGGGCGGTGATCGTGGTCATGTTCGTCGGCTTCATCGGCATGAGAATGGCTATCTTCGCCGAAAATGCGCAGTTTCATGCCCGGCAGGTCCTGCACCGCCACCGTTGCCGCCGTACGGCCTTTGAGCACACGCGGCAAAAACGTTTCCATGTCCGGCCCAATCCAGTACAGCAGGTCGACCGACTGCACGCGCCGTACGTCGGATGGGCGCAAAGCAAAGTTATGTGGCGACGCCCCCGGCGGCAGCAATACCTCTGGAACAGCCACGCCGTCCTGCACGGCAGCCGCGATTAGCTGCAACGGCTTGATGCTCGTCAGCACCTTGACCTCGGCCTGAGCGGCACCCGCAACGAACAAACTGGTGACAAATACGACAAAAACGGGAAAAAGTCGGGACACGATGACCACTCGATGGCGTAGGAACGGGTAACATAATAACGTCTCTATCAAATATCTGTCGCCGCTCATGCCTAAAACACCGCTTGCCAGCCGTCCCCACGACCACTCTCACTGCGTGCACACCGCATTGTCAGAGGCCGACACCCTGTGCGCAAAGAAAGGCTTGCGCCTGACCGCCTTGCGTCGCCGGGTGCTGGAGCTGGTGTGGCAGAGCCACAAGCCTTTGGGCGCGTACGACATTCTCGGCGTCCTCAGCGAGCAGGACGGCCGCCGCGCCGCACCGCCTACCGTTTACCGTGCACTGGATTTCCTGCTGGAAAACGGCCTGGTGCACCGTATCGCCTCGCTCAACGCCTTTGTCGGTTGCAACCACCCGGAGCACGCGCACCAAGGTCAGTTCCTGATCTGCCGCGAGTGCCACGCCGCCATTGAGCTTGAACAAAAAAGCATCAGCGACGCCATTGTCAAAAGCGCTGCCGACGTTGGCTTCAAGGTCGATGGGCAAACGGTCGAAGTGGTCGGCCTGTGCGCAGGCTGCCAGGGGGTTTGATGAGCAATGCGTTAATCCGCCTGGAGCAGGTCGGGGTCACGTTCGCCGGGCAAAACGTGCTGGAAAACATCGCACTGAGCGTGGAGCCGGGGCAAATCGTGACCTTGATCGGCCCCAACGGCGCTGGCAAGACCACCCTGGTGCGCGCCGTACTCGGGCTGCTCAAGCCCCACAGCGGCACGGTTTGGCGCAAGCCCAAGCTGCGCGTGGGTTATATGCCGCAAAAGCTGCATGTAGACCCAACGTTGCCGCTCTCCGTATTGCGCTTCCTGCGCCTGGTGCCCGGCGTAGACCGCGCCCGCGCCCAGGCTGCGCTTAAGGAAGTCGGCGCCGAACACGTCATCGACAACCCGGTGCAAAGCATCTCCGGCGGCGAAATGCAGCGCGTGCTGCTGGCCCGCGCCTTGCTGCGCGAGCCCGAGCTGCTGGTACTTGATGAGCCCGTGCAAGGTGTCGATGTCGCCGGCCAGGCCGAGCTGTACAGCCTGATCACCCGCCTGCGCGACCGCCATGGTTGCGGCGTGCTGATGGTCTCCCACGACTTGCACCTGGTGATGAGCACCACCGACCAGGTGGTCTGCCTCAACCGCCACGTGTGCTGCTCCGGCCACCCGGAACAAGTCAGTGGCGACCCGGCGTTCGTGGAGTTGTTCGGCAAGAACGCCCAGAGCCTGGCGATCTACCATCACCACCATGACCACGCCCATGACCTGCATGGCGCCGTCGTCGATACCCCCCACGTTCATGGAGATAGCTGCAAGCATGGCTGATTTTCTGCTCTACGCCCTGCTGGCAGGCTTGGCTTTGGCTTTGGTGGCGGGCCCACTGGGCTCGTTTGTGGTCTGGCGGCGCATGGCCTATTTCGGCGACACCTTGTCCCATGCCGCCTTGCTGGGCGTGGCCATGGGCTTTCTGCTGGATGTAAGCCCGGCCATCGCCGTGACCGTCGGCTGCCTGCTGCTGGCGGTGCTGCTGGTGACCCTGCAGCAACGCCAGCCACTGGCTTCCGACACACTGCTGGGCATCCTTGCGCCCAGTACCTTGTCCCTGGGCCTGGTGGTGCTGAGCTTCATGCATGAAGTGCGCATCGACCTGATGGCCTACCTGTTTGGCGACCTGCTGGCGATCAGCCCGACCGACCTGGCCTGGATACTCGGCGGCAGCGCTGCGGTGCTGGTGTTGCTGGTGACCCTGTGGCGCCCGTTGCTGGCGATCACCGTGCATGAAGAACTGGCCAAGGTAGAGGGCTTGCCCGTCGCAGGCCTGCGTATGGCGCTGATGTTGCTCATCGCCGTGGTGATTGCTGTCGCGATGAAGATTGTCGGCGTATTGTTGATCACGTCGCTGCTGATCATTCCAGCCGCCGCCGCCCAACGTCACGCTCGCTCTCCGGAGCAGATGGCGATTGGCGCCAGCCTCCTGGGGATGCTTGCAGTGTGTGGTGGCCTGGCGCTGTCCTGGTTCAAGGACACACCGGCCGGGCCGTCGATTGTGGTTACGGCGGCCGCCCTGTTTCTGCTGAGTTTTGTCCTGCCCCGTCGAGGGGTGTAGACTTGCTCGCTTTTTGCGCAAATAGAGAGTCGCAGGAATGAAGCCGTTCACCTCCCGTTATCTGCTCCTTGCCGCATTTTCACTGCTGCTGGGCGCCTGCCAAAGTACGCCGCCCGCCGCCCTCCAGGCTCCGGATCCGCGGGCTGCGGCCATCGCGCAGCTGGAACAAAACCTGGCCAGCAGCGAATTGGCCACCGCCGAAGACCAGTTGGCCGCACTGCAGGCCCAATCGCCCAATGACCCGGCACTTGAGGCCTACCAGCGTCAATTGGCCGAAGCCTACTTGCAGCGCAGCCAGATCGTGTTGCAAAAGGGCGATGTCAACGCGGCCGCCACGGCCCTGAGCCGTGCCCGCGCCTTGATGCCCAAGGCCCCTGCGCTGACGGGTGGCGTCAACAGCGCCATCAGCCATGCGCGCAAAGCCGAATTGGACCAGGCAGAAGCCGCGTTGAAAGCCGCTGAAGCCAAGCCCGCCGCCAAGGTCATCGACCCCGCAGCGCCAAGCACCACCGTGGCGCTGAACCTGGCGGATGTCGAAGATATGCGCCATCAGCTGGATGCAATCGCCACCGATGTGGTGAATTACCAGTGCGACGTCAGCATCCAGGTGCCACGCACCCAGGATTACCCGTGGCTGGCCACGTTACTGACCAAGCGGGTCAAGCGGATTGATTCGGGGTATGACCTGAAGATTCACCGGCAGATCCTGAAACATATTCCGGCGCAGGTTGTGCTGATTCCGCGCAAGGCGGACTAAAAGCATCGCAGGCAAGCCAGCGCCCACCTTTGAACGGTGTGGGAGCTGGCTTGCCTGCGATGACGACCTAACAAACAACCGATAAGTTAAGCCGGAATCGCCTTGGATTTCGGCTCACGCTCCCACACCCGATGTTGGGCAATCGCAGCAAAAAACGCTTTGAACGCCTTGGCATCCGCGCCCACGATCAACCCCGCATCCGCTTCCAGTTTCAGCAGGTCCAGCAACGGCTTCACATCGCTGGCTACCGCAATCGCCTTCAGGTGTTTGTAGGCTTCCAGTACGTAATGCAACGCCACGCCATCACCGCTCAGCGCCTTCACGGACTCTTTGCCACCCGGGATAAACACTGCGTCGAAGGCAATGGACGGCATGCCTTCCATCGAGGCGTCGACCGGCAGCGTCTTGCCCTGCGCGGTGGTCACAGGCGCCGAAGTAGGCCCCAGCAACTTGGCATGGGCGCCTTCAGCTTCCAGCTCGGCTTTTAGCGCGTCAATGGCCGCACCATCAACGCCGTTGGCTGCCAGAATCGCCACTTTGCGCGTTTTGATATCGCCCGATAGCAAGTTCACTTGGCTCAAGGCTGGCGATTCTTTCAGCGACGTTTCACGGGCAGGCACCGTGCCCTTGGTCGGCGCCGGCAAGCCCAGGTTCTGCGCAACACGCTTGGCCAGCTCCAGGTCGATATTGGCCAGGATCTCGTTGACCTGGCGCGCACGGATGAACTCGCGCTCCACCTTGCCGAGCTCAAAGCTGTAGGCCGCGATAATGTGCTCTTTCTCGTGGTGGCTCATGCTGTTGTAGAACAGCGTCGCCTGGGAGAAATGGTCACCGAAGGATTCGCTGCGCTCACGCACTTTGTTGGCATCGACGCGCTCGTAGTAGGACTCAAAGCCACCATCGGTAGGACCGGCAGGGGTTTCCTTCGGCCAACCCCCATCAATGGAGTTTGGTTCGTAGGACGCACGGCCCTTATCAATCACAGTGCGATGCTGAGCGTCGCGCTGGCCGTTATGGAAAGGCACGACAGGCCGGTTGATTGGAATCTCATGAAAGTTCGGCCCGCCCAGTCGGCTGATCTGGGTATCGGTGTAGGAAAACAGACGCCCTTGCAGCAACGGGTCGTTGGTGAAGTCGATGCCCGGCACGATGTGGCCTGGGCAGAACGCAACCTGCTCGACTTCAGCGAAGAAGTTGTCCGGGTTACGGTTGAGCACCATTTTGCCCAGCGGCGTGATCGGTACCAGCTCTTCGGGAATGATCTTGGTCGGGTCGAGCAAGTCGAAATCGAACTTATGCTCGTCTTCTTCGGCCACGATCTGCACGCCCAACTCCCACTCGGGGTAATCGCCGCTTTCAATCGCTTCCCACAGGTCACGGCGGTGGTAGTCGGTGTCTTTACCGGCCAGCTTTTGCGCCTCATCCCATACCAACGAGCAGGTCCCGACTGTTGGACGCCAGTGGAATTTCACGAAGCTGGACTTACCTTCGGTGTTGATCAAACGGAAGGTGTGCACCCCAAAGCCCTGCATGGCGCGCAGGCTTTTTGGAATGGCGCGGTCGGACATGGCCCAGATCACCATGTGCGCGGATTCCGGTTGCAGCGAAACAAAATCCCAGAACGTATCGTGGGCCGAACCGCCGGTAGGAATTTCGTTATGAGGCTCGGGTTTCACCGCGTGGACGAAGTCA
Source organism: Pseudomonas sp. AP42 (assembly GCF_001728935.1). Lineage (NCBI taxonomy): Bacteria > Pseudomonadati > Pseudomonadota > Gammaproteobacteria > Pseudomonadales > Pseudomonadaceae > Pseudomonas > Pseudomonas sp. AP42. The sequence goes on along the minus strand of NZ_LYSO01000006.1, from coordinate 103,612 downwards.
GGAAATTTGATCGCATCCTGGATGAAGAACACCGGCATGTTGTTGCCCACCAGGTCGAAGTTGCCTTCGTCGGTGAAGAACTTCACGGCAAAACCGCGCACGTCACGCACGGTGTCGCCGGAACCACGCGGGCCCTGCACCGTGGAAAAACGCGCGAATACTGGGGTTTTATGCTCAGGCGTGCGCAGGAAACCTGCCTTGGTCAGCGTCGAATGGTCGCCGTAACTCTGGAAATAGCCATGGGCGCCCGTACCACGGGCATGCACGATGCGCTCCGGGATGCGCTCATGGTCGAAGTGCGTGATCTTTTCACGCATGATGAAGTCTTCGAGCAGCGACGGGCCGCGCGCGCCGACTTTCAAGCTGTTCTGGTTATCGGAAATCTTCACGCCTTGGTTGGTGCGCAGGGCCTGACCGGTCGCATCAGAGCGGAATTCTTCCAGGGCCTGCAGCTTGGCGTTGGTATTGCCACGGTCCAAGGTATCGGTACCCGCAAGTTCACTCTTGGGCGGGGTGGCTGGCTTCTTGGTACTCATCAGTCAAAACTCCTTATTCAAAGTGGCCAGAGCGGTCCCCGGCTCGTTTGAGCAAAACCCCAGGCACGGCACCTGGGAAATCGAGTTGCTTAAGTAGTGACTGACGCGGTTTTGCACCGTTCCTTTTTTGTGACCTTTGATCGCGTTATTGCCAAATGACTGGATGAATACGAAATAAATGCTAAGAAACGCTATACGGACAGGCTAAAATGCGCGCCCGGCTAACCGCTGATCCCTTTTCAATGCGCCCCACAAGGTTCGCTACGTGATCGAGTTTCAAAACGTCCATAAAACCTACCGCGTCGCCGGTAAGGATATTCCCGCCCTGCACCCCACCAGCCTGCGCGTCGAGAACGGCCAGGTGTTTGGCCTGATTGGCCACTCGGGTGCCGGTAAAAGCACCCTGCTGCGCCTGATCAACCGCCTGGAAGAGCCCAGTGGCGGCCAGATCAAGGTGGATGGCGAAGAAGTCACTGCGCTGGACGCCAACGGCCTGCGGCGCTTTCGCCAGCAGGTCGGCATGATCTTCCAGCACTTCAACTTGCTGGCGTCCAAGACCGTGGCCGACAACGTCGCGCTGCCGCTGACGCTCGCCGGCGAACTGTCGCGCAGGGAAATCGACCAACGTGTGGCTGAGCTGCTCGCCCGCGTTGGCCTGTCGGACCATGCCAAAAAGTACCCAGCGCAGTTGTCCGGCGGCCAGAAACAGCGCGTCGGCATCGCCCGCGCCCTGGCGACCAAGCCAAAAATCCTGCTGTGCGACGAAGCCACCAGCGCCCTCGACCCGCAAACCACGGCGTCGGTCCTGCAACTGCTGGCCGAGATCAACCGCGAGCTGAACCTGACCATCGTGTTGATCACCCATGAAATGGACGTGATCCGCCGCGTATGCGACCAGGTCGCGGTGATGGACGCCGGGGTGATCGTCGAGCAAGGTTCGGTGGCCGACGTGTTCCTGCACCCCAAGCACCCGACCACCAAACGCTTCGTACAAGAAGCCGAACAGGTGGACGAAGGCGAGCAGCGCGACGACTTTGCCCATGTGCCAGGCCGTATCGTGCGCCTGACGTTCCAAGGGGACGCGACCTACGCGCCACTACTGGGTACCGTCGCCCGGGAAACCGGGGTGGACTACAGCATCCTTGCCGGTCGTATCGATCGCATCAAAGACATCCCTTACGGGCAACTGACCCTCGCCGTCACCGGCGGTGACATGGACGCCGCGTTTGCGCGCTTCACCGCCGCCGACGTTCACATGGAGGTCCTGCGCTGATGGACGTTTTCCTGAGTTTCTTCGCCAATATCGACTGGTCTGAAATCTGGCTCGCCACCGGCGATACCATGACCATGCTGTTCGGTTCGCTGTTCTTCACCGTGCTGCTGGGCCTGCCCCTGGGCGTGCTGTTGTTCCTGACCAGCCCGCGCCAGCTGTTCGAACAAAAAGGCCTGTACGCGCTGCTGTCGCTGATCGTGAATATCTTGCGCTCGCTGCCGTTCATCATCCTGCTGATCGTGATGATTCCGTTCACGGTACTGATCACCGGCACGTCGCTGGGTGTCGCCGGTGCGATCCCACCGCTGGTCGTCGGCGCCACGCCATTCTTTGCGCGCCTGGTGGAAACCGCACTGCGCGAAGTGGACCGTGGCATCATCGAAGCCACCCAGGCCATGGGCGCTACCACCCGCCAGATCATCACCAACGCCCTGTTGCCCGAAGCCCGCCCTGGCATCTTCGCAGCGATTACGGTGACGGCGATTACACTGGTTTCCTACACCGCAATGGCTGGTGTGGTCGGTGCTGGCGGCCTGGGCGACCTGGCCATCCGTTTTGGCTACCAGCGCTTCCAGACCGATGTGATGGTGGTCACTGTGGTGATGCTGTTGATTCTGGTGCAAATTCTGCAAACCGTCGGCGACCGGCTGGTGGTGCACTTTTCTCGTAAATAACGGCCATTGCCGGCACACAGCCGGCAGATGCCCGAACAAGGAGCTTGCTGGATGAAAAAACTACTGGTTGCTTTCGCCGCCGTGGCTGCGTTTTCCGCCCACGCCGAGACCATTACGGTCGCTGCTTCGCCGGTGCCTCACGCCGAAATCCTCGAATTCGTGAAACCTGCCCTGGCCAAAGAAGGCGTGGACCTGAAGGTCAAAGTCTTCACCGACTACGTGCAGCCGAACGTACAGGTGGCTGAGAAACGCCTGGACGCCAACTTCTTCCAGCACCAGCCGTACCTGGATGAATTCAACAAGGCCAAAGGCACTCACCTGGTGAGCGTCGGCGCTGTGCACCTGGAGCCTCTGGGCGCTTACTCCAGCAAGTACAAAAAATTGGCCGACCTGCCTGACGGCGCCAACGTGGTGATCCCGAACGACGCCACCAACGGCGGCCGTGCGCTGTTACTGCTGGCCAAGAACGGCCTGATCACCCTGAAGGACCCGACCAACATCCTGTCGACCATCAAGGACATCACCGGCAACGATAAAAACCTGAAATTCCGCGAACTGGAAGCCGCCACCCTGCCGCGCGTGCTGACCCAGGTCGACTTGGCGCTGATCAACACCAACTACGCCCTGGAAGCCAAGCTGGACCCATCCAAGGATGCCCTGGTGATCGAAGGCAGCGATTCGCCTTACGTGAACATCCTGGTAACCCGCGAAGACAACAAAGATGCAGACGCGGTGAAGAAGCTGGTTGCAGCCCTGCACACGCCTGAAGTGAAGAAATTCATCGAAGAGAAGTACAAAGGCGCGATCAAGCCGGCGTTCTGATCCAACCCGATCTGTAGGAGCGAGCTTGCTCGCGAAAAACGTCAACGATAATGCGCGCTGCCTGAATAAACGCGGCGCCTGTGAGTTCTTCGCGAGCAAGCTCGCTCCTACAAAATCGGCTTTATATGGCTGCTATTTGCGCTGCAGCAACCCCGGCAACTGCGCCACCAGCTTCTGGTTGTTCAACGGCGCACGAATAAACCCACGCTGGGTACCGTCCGGGCCGATCAGTGCCAGGTTACCGCTGTGGTCGACGGTGTAGTTCGGCTTGCTGGTATCTGCCGGAATGAAGGGAATGCTCACCGCATTCGAGACCTTCTGCACATCCTCCACATTCGCGCCAGTCAGGCCTTGGAACTGTGGGTCGAAGTAGCCCAGGTACTGCTTGAGCTGCGCCGGGGTATCGCGGTGCGGATCGACGCTGACCAGAATCACCTGCAACTTATCCACAGCCTCTTTAGGCAGCTCGCTCTTGATCTGGCGAAGCTGGGCGAGGGTGGTCGGGCAGATATCCGGGCAGAAGGTGTAACCAAAAAACAGCAGGCTCCACTTGCCCTTCAACTCGTTGACCACCACCGGCTGGCCTTCCTGATTGGTCATGGTCACCGCTGGCAACTGACGACTTTGCGGCAACAGAATGATGCCCGCGTCGATCAGCGCGGTGGGATCGCCCTGGCCTTTGCCCGAGAGCACTTTGTTGACGGTCAGGCCCATGATCAACGCCACCAGGGCCACGAGGATGAAGACGGTTTTTTGAGTTCGAGTCATAGGTTCAACAATAAGTAGTGGTCTACGAGCAGGGCGATAAACAGCAACAGCAAGTACCAGATAGAGTACTTGAACGTGTTGATCGCCGCGTGCGGCTGGCTGCCACGGTACAACACCCAGGCCCATTGCAGAAAGCGCGCCCCCAATACCAGCGCACAGCCCAGGTAGAGCAGCCCGCTCATGTGGATAACGTAGGGCATCAGGCTCACCGCCAGCAGGGCGAAGGTGTACAGCAGGATATGCACCTTGGTGTAGTGCTCGCCATGGGTGACCGGCAGCATCGGGATGTCGGCCTTGGCGTATTCCTCTTTGCGGTGAATGGCCAGGGCCCAGAAGTGTGGCGGGGTCCAGGCGAAGATGATCAGCACCAGCAGCAAGGGTTCGGCACTCACATGCCCAGTGACAGCCACCCAACCCAGCAGCGGCGGCGCCGCACCGGCCAGACCGCCGATGACGATATTCTGCGGCGTCGCTCGCTTGAGAAAGCCGGTGTAGATCACCGCATAACCCAGCAGCGAAGCCAAGGTCAGCCAGGCCGCCAGCGGGTTGGTGAACGCCAGCAGCAGGGCCAATCCTGCAATCGCCAGGAACAACGCAAACGCTAACGCCGCCATCGGCGAGACACGCCCCTCAGCCATCGGCCGCTTGTGAGTGCGCGCCATCACGGCATCAATCCGTCGATCGACCACATGATTGACCGCCGCCGCGCCGCCGGCACACAGGGCAATGCCGAGGTTGCCGAACACCAGCACGGTCCAGGGAACCCCGGCGCGGGTGGCGAGGAACATGCCCACCAGCGAAGTGATCAGCATCAGCACCACTACTTTGGGCTTGGTCAGCTCCAGATAGTCACGCCAGATCGCCCGGTCGCGACGTGCGCCGATCACGGTCGCCATGGCAGTTCTCCTTTAAGGGTGATCAGGCCCGACACCTGTTTGCGCGGGATAAAACGCCAACCGAACAGACGCAGGTGACGCACCCGAACCAGGCTGGTGCGCGCGTGGTAATTGACCAGCACCAGCGTCAACAACAACGTTGCCCCGCCAGCGTTGTGCGCGACTGCCACCGGTAACGGCAGGCCGAACGCCACATTGCTCAGCCCCAGGCAGATCTGCGCGGCCAGGGCGATCAACAGCAGACCGGCCAGGCGCGTCATCCCCACTGCCCGCAGTTGCCAGGCCAAACCGAGCAGCACCAGGGTAACCAGTACGGCACCGATGCGATGCGTCAGGTGGATAGCAGTGCGCGCTTCACTGTCGAGCTGGCCCCCCAGGTAATTGGGGCCGATGTGCTGGGTCAGGTGAAAGCCATTGGCAAAGTCCGCTGCCGGCCACCATTGGCCATGGCAGGTGGGCAAATCGACACAGGCCACCGCCGCGTAGTTGGAACTGACCCAGCCGCCCAGGGCGATCTGCCCGATCACCAGCACCAGCCCCGCCGTTGCCCAATATTGCAGGCGCTTGGGCACGACCAACGCTGGCAGTACGCCGGACAGCCGCAGGGTCAGCAGAAACAGCAGGCTCAAGGTCGCAAAGCCGCCCAACAGATGCCCGGTGACCACTTGCGGCCAGAGCTTCAAGGTCACGGTCCACATGCCAAACGCCGCCTGGGCCAACACCACCGCCAGTATGAACAGCGGCAGCTTCACTGGCTGGCCCGGATCACGCCGATGACGCCACGAACGCGCCGCCAGCAGCGCGATCATCAGGCCCAGGCTGCCAGCGAAGTAGCGATGGGTCATCTCGGCCCAGCCTTTGTCGGCCTCCACCGGCGTATCAGGAAAGTGCAACTCGGCATGGGCCAGTTGGGCTTCGCTGTGCGGCACGCTGATAAAGCCATAGCAGCCCGGCCAGTCCGGGCAGCCGAGGCCGGCGTGGGTCAGGCGGGTATAGGCGCCGAGCAGTACGACAAACAACGCCAGTAACGTGGCAAACAGCGCGAGGCGAAATCCAGGCTTGGCCATGACGGTGCCCTTATCCGATGTTCGACAGTTTCAACAGCAGGCGCAGGTCGTTGAGCAAGTCCTTGCCCTTGACCCTGGCGTCGTAGCGCAGCACCAGATTGCCGTGGGGGTCGACGATCCACAGTTGCGCATCGCCGGGTGCGGCAGCGTTCCTGGCAAAGGTCGACACATCCAGCGGGTAGCGCTGCAGCTGTGGATATTCGGCCTTGAGCTTGGCCTCGTATTCGCGGCTCAAAGGTTGCGCGCCGGCCAGGGCATGGCTGGCACGGGACGCATCACGGCCAAGGCTGATCTGCAGCTGGCGCGCCAGGTACACCAGTTGCTGGCAATCGGCAGCGCAGGCGGTGGGGGCGGTGACCAGCAGTTGCCAGCGCTGTTCATCGGCCTGCACGCCGATGTCGGCGCGGGTCTGGCCGTTGCCGATCAGTTCGCCGTGGTAGCTGCGGCTGTCCGGCACCCAGAACTGCAATTTGTACATAAAGGTGGCCAGCGCCATCGGGCCGATCACCATCATCAGGATCAAAATCAGCTGCCAGCGACCCTTGCGCCGATCAGGCGTGTCAGATGTGCTGGGTGGATTCATGGCCGCTCCCATGGGGCTTCTCCTTTTTGTTATGCCATCCGAGGTAGAGGTAAAGCGCCAGCAACGCCAAGGCCATGGCGAACCATTGCACGGCGTAGGCCAGGTGTTTTTCCGGGCCCATGGCGACGATGGGCCAGTGGGTTTCGTAGGTACCGGGGCCCGCTTCGGCACGCAGCTCATAGGCAAAACCGCTGCGCCCCAGTTCGTCCCACAGTGCGGCGGGGTGCAGCGCGGTGAGCAGGCGCGGCCATTGCGTGCTGGCCGGGTCGGCATGCAGTTGGAAGGTCTCGCCGGGAGCGACGTACACCCAGGCGTCGAGGTTCAGGGTCTGTTCAGGGGTAGTAAAGGCGGGCGCGATACGCCGGTCCGGCCAGGGCAGCCAGCCACGGTTGACCAACAGCCACAGGCCGCTGGGCTGGTCATGGAAGGGTTGCAGCAACTCGACACCGGCCTTGCCGTCACGCATGCGGTTATCCAGCAATACGCTGTGTTCGCCATCCAGTTGCCCGCGAAGATGAACGCGGCGGAAGGCCGGATCAGCCATGTCATTGAGCTGCGCACTGCTGACCGGCTCAGCCGCGCGGCGCTCGGCATAACGGTCTACCAGCAGTTGCTTTTCGTGCCCACGGGCCAGTTGCCAGAACCCCAGGCCCACCATCAATGGCAGCAACATCAGCACCACCAGCGTCGGCGCGATGCCCGGACGAAAGCGTTGCAGGGCACTGGCTATACTCGATCTCATCGCCCCTCCTTCAATAAGCCCGGAGCCAGACCATGCTCAAAGCCGCCATTGCCCTGATGCTGATCGCGACCGTCGTGAGCCTGTTCAGTGGCTTGTTCTTCCTGGTCAAGGACGAGGGCAACTCCAACCGCCTCGTCACCGCCTTGACCGTGCGTGTCACGCTGGCCGTGATCACCGTGGGCTTGATCGCCTGGGGCTTTTTCAGCGGCCAACTGGTCTCTCATGCGCCGTGGTAAGCGGCGTCACAGCACATACACGAAGAAAAACAGCCCGATCCACACCACGTCCACAAAGTGCCAATACCAACTGGCCGCCTCGAAACCGAACTGGTGCTCGGCATTGAAATGCCCGCGCAGGATGCGCATCAGCATCACAAACAAAATAAGGGTGCCGATGGTCACGTGGGCGCCGTGAAAGCCGGTGAGCATGAAGAACGTCGCGCCGTACACGCCTGAACCCAGGGTAAGGCCCAACTCTTTGTAGGCGTGGATGTATTCCTCAGCCTGGAACCCAAGAAACGCCAGGCCCAGCAGCACGGTGATCGCCAGCCACAGTTTCAGTGCACCACGATGGCCTTTGCGCAGGGCATGGTGGGCAATGGTGATGGTCACGCTGGAACTCACCAGCAGGATGGTGTTGACCAACGGCAGGCCCCAGGGGCTGATGGTGCCTTTGGGCGCTGGGTACAGCTTGGGGTCGGGGTTGTTCAGCAGGGGCCAAGCAAACTCAAAGTTCGGCCACAGCATATGGGCAATGCCCTTGGGCCCTTCGCCCGCCAACCAAGGCCCAGCCCAGACGCGCACGTAGAACAGCGCACCAAAAAAGGCGATGAAGAACATCACCTCCGAAAAAATGAACCACGTCATGCCCCAGCGGAATGAGCGGTCCATCTGCGCGCTGTACAGCCCGGCACGACTTTCCTTGATCACCGCGCCAAACCAGCCAAACAGCATGTAGGCCAGCAGCAAACCGCCCACGAAAAAGATCCACGGCCCGTGGGATTCGGGGCGCGCGGCCTTCAAGTCGTTGAACCACACAGCCAGGCCATACACGGTGACCAGCAGGCCAATCGTGGCAATTATTGGCCATTTGCTTTGCGCTGGTACGTAGTACGTATCATGAGTCGACATGTATTCGCTCTCCTGATTGAGGGGGCAAACAGTAGCTAGCCCCCGGTCCTGACGGCCACGGGCGGCTGGCGCGCAGTGATATCGAACAGCGTGTACGCCAGGGTCAAATGCTTCACATCCTTGGGCATCGCGCGGTCGACGATGAAACGTACGGGCATCTCAATGCGCTCACCGGGCTGCAACACTTGCTGGGTGAAGCAAAAGCATTCGGTTTTGTGGAAGTACATCGCGGCTTCGGCCGGGGAAATACTGGGTATCGCCTGGGCGGTCATCGGCTTATCGGTGGGGTTGTAGGCCACGAACAGCATCTCGTTGACAGCCCCGGGGTTGACCACAATCTCGTCGGCCTTGGAATGAAATTCCCAGACCATGTCGATGGCGTTGGTGGACAGGAACTGCACCCGCACCTGGCGCGAGGGGTCGACCATTTGCTCACCTTCGTACTGCCCGGCGGTCTTGCCGTTGATGCCGAATGCCTTGCACATCACGTCATAGATCGGCACCAAGGCGAAGCCGAAGGCGAACATCGCCAACACCAAAATCAGCAGGCGGGTGACCAGGCGCATGAGCGGTACGGAGTCAGCCATGGCGCCCACCCGAGCCGAACTCGGTCAATGTGGGAGCGGGCTTGCTCGCGAAAGCGGTTTCATAGCTAACGAAAACGTTGACTGACACACCGTCTTCGCGAGCAAGCCCGCTCCCACACTGACCCGGTTCGCAACGCAACAGTCTGTTCATTTGACCTCCGGCGGCGTTGTAAACGTGTGATACGGCGCCGGCGAGGGCACGCTCCATTCCAGGCCCTCGGCGCCATCCCACGGCTTGGCCGGCGCAGGCGGGCCGCCACGGATGCACTTGATGACAATGAACAGGAAGAAGATCTGCGTGGCGCCGAACATGAAGGCACCGATGGACGAGACCATGTTGAAGTCAGCGAACTGCAGGTTGTAGTCCGGCACCCGACGCGGCATACCGGCCAGCCCTACGAAGTGCATGGGGAAGAACGCCATGTTCATGCCCACGAAAGACAACCAGAAGTGCAGCTTGCCCAAGGTTTCGTCGTACATGTGGCCGGTCCATTTCGGCAGCCAGTAGTAGGCCGAGGCGAAGATCCCGAAGATCGCGCCGGGCACCAGTACGTAATGGAAATGCGCCACCACAAAGTAGGTGTCGTGGTACTGGAAGTCCGCCGGGGCAATCGCCAGCATCAGCCCGGAGAAGCCGCCAATGGTAAACAGGATCACAAAGGCCACCGCAAACAACATCGGCGTCTCGAACGTCAGTGAGCCTTGCCACATGGTGCTGACCCAGTTGAACACCTTCACCCCGGTGGGCACGGCGATCAGCAGGGTGGCGTACATGAAGAACAGCTCACCGACCAGCGGAATGCCCACCACGAACATGTGGTGCGCCCACACGATGAACGACAGGAACGCGATGCTCGCAGTGGCGTAGACCATCGAGGTGTAACCGAACAGTGGCTTGCGCGAGAAGGTCGGGATGATCGAGCTGACCGCGCCAAAGGCCGGCAGGATCATGATGTACACCTCGGGGTGGCCGAAGAACCAGAACACATGCTGGAACAGCACCGGATCGCCACCACCGGCCGCACTGAAGAAGCTGGTGCCAAAGTGAATGTCCATCAGCATCATGGTCACACAGCCCGCCAGTACCGGCATCACCGCGATCAGCAGGAACGCGGTGATCAGCCAGGTCCATACGAACAGCGGCATTTTCATCAGGGTCATGCCCGGCGCACGCAGGTTGAGGATGGTGGCGACCACGTTGATCGCGCCCATGATCGAACTGATGCCCATCAGGTGGATGGCAAAGATAAAGAACGTCACGCTTTCCGGCGCATAGGTGGTGGAGAGCGGAGCGTAGAAGGTCCAGCCGAAATTCGGCCCGCCGCCGGGCGTGAACAAGGTAGACACCAGCAGCAGGAACGCCGCCGGCAGCAGCCAGAAACTGAAGTTGTTCATGCGCGGCAGGGCCATGTCCGGCGCGCCGATCATCAGTGGGATCATCCAGTTGGCCAGGCCGACAAACGCCGGCATCACCGCGCCGAACACCATGATCAGGCCGTGCATGGTGGTCATCTGGTTGAAGAACGCCGGTTGCACGATCTGCAGGCCTGGCTGAAACAGCTCGGCGCGGATCACCATGGCAAACGAGCCACCGAGCAGGAACATGGTGAAGGCAAACCACAGGTACATGGTGCCGATGTCTTTGTGGTTGGTGGTCAGCACCCAGCGCATCAAGCCTTTGGCGGGCCCATGGGCGTGGTCGGCATGACCATGGTCGATCACAGTGCTCATGGCCGTTCTCCTGCAAGCGAGTGAGCGGGGCGATTCAGGGCATTGGCAATGAAAGTCGTCATTTGCTTTCCGCCTGTTTCAAAGCCAGCACGTCTTTGGGCGTGACCATGTCGCCTTTGTTATTGCCCCAGGCGTTACGCTCATAGGTCACCACCGCGGCGATATCCACTTCAGAGAGCTGCTTGCCGAAGGCTGCCATCGCGGTGCCGGGCTTGCCGTGATACACGATGCTCAGATGGTCTTTGGCCGGCCCGGTGGCGATTTTCGAGCCCTTGAGCGCTGGGAACATCGGTGGCAGGCCTTGGCCCTCGGCCTGGTGACAGGCCACGCAGGTGGTGTGGTAGACCTTGTCGCCACGAGCCACCAGCTCGTCCAGCGTCCACTCCTTGGAGGTCAGCTCCTTGAGCTTGGCCGCCTCCTGCTTGCGCTCGCCCAGCCAGGTGTCGTAGTCAGCCTTGGACTTGACCTCAACCACGATGGGCATGAAGCCATGGTCCTTGCCACACAGTTCGGCGCACTGGCCACGGTAGATACCGGGCTTCTCGACGCGGGTCCAGGCCTCGTTGACGAAGCCGGGGATGGCGTCGCGCTTGACCGCAAAGGCCGGTACCCACCATGAGTGGATCACATCGGCGGCGGTCACCAGAAAGCGCACCTTGGCACCCACCGGCAATACCAGCGGCTGGTCGACTTCCAACAGGTAGTGTTCACCCTTGGTAGCCTGGTTATGGATCTGCTCGGCGGGCGTGGCCAGGTTGCTGAAGAACTCCACATCCTGACCCAGGTATTTGTAGTGCCACTTCCACTGATAGCCGGTGACCTGGATGTCGATATCCGATTCACTGCTGTCGTAGATGTTGATCAGGGTCTTGGTGGCCGGAATGGCCATGGCCACCAGAATCAGCAAGGGCACCACCGTCCAGAGGATTTCCACGGTGGTGCTTTCGTGGAACTTGGCCGCTACCTGGCCCGTGGATCGGCGGTGCAGGATCATCGACCAGAACATCGCGCCAAACACGACGATGCCGATCACCACACAGATCCAGAAAATGGTCATGTGCAGGTCAAACACAGCGTGGCTGACTTCAGTAGCCCCTGGCGCCATATTCGTAGTCCAGGCGGCGTGCGCCTGGCCGAATACCGACCACAACAGGAGGCCCATCCAAACGTGTGGATGTCGCGTCATTGCGGGTTCCCCTTTATGTTTCTTGTTATCCCGCCGGTTTGCACCTGCGGCGAAGGGAGCGGCTTCCATACTGCTTACAACCGCCAAGCCTTGCCTGCGTCATGCAGTTGGGCGTCATCAGCTAATTGCGTACAAAATCGAGTATAGACAGCCGTAGCAACCCCGCAATGTGTGGGGGCAAATGAATAGAAACAGACAGACGGAGCCCGTAAAATGGGCGGCGGAATCGTTTATCCGACGAACGATGGCATTTCGATATAGCCCCTGCCTATAACCATGAAATAATTATGACAAATGCGTCTTAGGCGCTCGTATAAACGAACTACCTTGTCTTTTCCCTTTTCCTACGCCTGCTTCACTGGAGCCCTCATGAACACCGCCGCATTGCGCGAGCAGATTTCCCGTGCCCATCAACACGAAGCCACCACCGGCCAACTTGCCATTCAGCTGGAACAACAATTGCCGCACCTGCACTCGGCCATTTCTCTGGCAGACGGTGATCGCAACATCGTCATGACGCGCTTTGTGACTGCCTACATCGACCTGGTTCCTGATTTGCTCGACGCCGCCAATGACGTGGCCCGTGAGGCCGGGATTGAAAGCCAGATCAAACCAGTACTGAAAATCGCTGAACATTTCTTCCTGCAGCCGCCCGCGATCCTGGCCGGCCACGACGGCCTTGATGGCCTGCTGGATGAGGCCTACCTGGCGCATCGCCTGGTCGAAGAAGTGAACGATCTGTACATCAAGCATTTCGGCCAGCCGTTGATCCCAGCGGATACCACCGTGGCTAACGTGATCGCCCATCGACTTATCGGTGAAGACTTCGCCAACCAATTGGATGAAGCCGTACACCTGGCGGTGGATGAGATGCTTAACGAGGACAGCTTTGCGCTGGAGTCGGTCGAGGCCTATCGCGAACAGCTCAAGAGCCCGCAGACCGAAGCGTCCTGGAAGCGCTGGCCGTGCCTGTCGCGCCAGCTTGGGGTTGAGCTGTCGCTGGATCAGCCTGCGTAGACTTCAGATCCGATAGAGATTCAATGTGGGAGCCGGGCTTGCCCGCGATTGCGGAGTATCAGCCAACAGATTAGTTGACTGAACCACCGCAATCGCGGGCAAGCCCGGCTCCCACAGTTTTTGGGGGTGTTCAGGCAGGGGCTGAGCCGATTCCCACTGTCGTTCTCACCCGACCTTCCAGTCGACGCTTCAACCCACGTGCCTCGATCACCAACGTCGAACCCTTGGCCGCATTGGCCCGGCCCCATTCTTCCAGCAACTCCAGGCAAGAGTGGTCGATGTAACTCAAGTTACTCAGCGGCACATGCAAGGTGGTCCCCGCAGGCACAGCCGACAGCACCTGAGTCAACGCCGGCACCTTCAAAAAGGTCGCCGCCCCCGTCAAACGCAGCTCCATCTCACCTTCCTGGGGCAGGTCGATCAGGCTGACTTTCAGGCGCGAAGCCTTGAAGGCCAACTTGAGCAATGTGAGCCCGAAGCCCACCAGCACGCCGGTCAGCAAATCGGTGAAGATGATTGCCAGCGCGGTGGCCGCATAGGTGAACATCGGCATCCGCCCATAGCGGCCCAGCGCCTTGAACGCCTTGACGTCTACCAGTTTGATGCCGGTGTACACCAGCACACCCGCCAGGCTCGCGACCGGAATGCTTTGCAGCACGCTCGACAGCAACAGTACGAAGCCCAGCAGCCACAGGCCATGGAACATCGCCGACAGACGTGTGGTAGCACCGGCCTGGACGTTAGCCGAGCTGCGTACGATCACGCCGGTCATTGGCAATGCACCCACCAGGCCACAAAGCATGTTACCCACCCCTTGGGCCGACAATTCCTTGTCGAAATCGGAACGTTGACCACTGTGCATGCGGTCCACCGCTGCGGCAGACAGCAGGGTTTCGGCACTGGCAATAAACGCCACGGCGAACGCCGCAATCAGCAGCTGTGGATCAGCCAGGTTCAGCAGGTCGCTGGGGCGCAGCCAGTCGATAGCGTCCGCCAGGTTTTCCGGAACTTCCACGCGCTTGACCTGCAGCGCCAGCACCAGGCTGGCGACGGTCGCCAGGCCCACGCCAAGCAACGCGCCAGGCACAAACCGCAGTGGTTGCGGGCGGAATTTGTCCCACAGGTACATCACCAACATCGTCGACAGGCCGAGTACGCCAGCCTGCCAGCCGAGCCCGCCGCCGAAGGTAGGAATCGCTTCAGCCAGCGCTGCCGGGAAGCCTGCCAGGTTATCCAGCCCTGACGGCTTGGGCGCGCCGTCGAGCATCACATGGATCTGCGACAGCACGATCAACACGCCAATCCCGGCCAACATGCCGTAGACCACCGCTGGCGCGGTGACGCGAAACCAGCAGCCCAGGCGCAAACGCCCCGCTACCAGTTGCAGGAAGCCGGCCAGCAACAGGATCGGCCCCAGCATCATCATGCCGTGCTGGCGCACCAGTTCGAACACCAACACCGCCAGACCTGCCGCCGGGCCGCTGACCTGCAGCGGCGAGCCGGCCAGCCAGCCCACCACCAGGCCACCGATGATGCCAGTGATCAGGCCCTTGGCCGGCGGCATGCCGGACGCAATCGCGATGCCCATGCACAGTGGCAAGGCGACCAGAAAAACAACCACCGAGGCGAGCAGCTCCCGTGGCAATACAGCTTTCAATTGAGCAGCACGCATGATGACTCTCCCGAGGCATTCGCCGGGCGCGGTAAAGCCTGGCTGCATCCATGGCAGCCACCGCATTACCCGGCAGGGAAGTGTTTTAGAAGCGCGCTTTAGGCGTCGCTGAAGGGATCGGCTCGGTGCCGTTCAGCGGTCGGAACGCCGCTTTGTCCGCATCGTAGGCCCGTATTTCGCTGGTCTCGATGTTGTAGATCCAACCATGGATAAACAAATGACCATTGGCCATGCGCGAAGCCACGGAAGGGTGGGTGCGCAAGTGTTGCAGTTGGGCGATGACGTTTTCTTCGGTCAGCACCGCCATGCTCTCGCCTTCGTTGGCGCAGTCGCAGTTGTCATGGACCATGGTCTTGGCGACCTCGGCGTGACGCAGCCAGGCCTTGACCGTCGGCATCTTTTCCAGGCTGTCGGGGTTGAGCACGGCACGCATGGCGCCGCAGTCCGAATGCCCGCACACGATGATGTGCTGTACGCCAAGGGCGAGCACCGCGTATTCGATAGCCGTGGAAACACCGCCGTTCATCTGGCCGTAGGGCGGCACCACGTTACCGACGTTACGGGTCACGAACAGGTCGCCTGGGGAGCTCTGGGTGATCAGCTCGGGCACGATGCGCGAGTCGGCGCAGGTGATGAACATTGCCCGTGGGCTCTGGGCAGTGGCGAGTTTCTTGAAGAGTTCTTCCTGCTGGGGGAAGACGTCGTGATGGAAATGCAAAAAGCCGTCAACGATATGCTGCAGCGCTGCATCGGCGGATTCCGCCACCTGAGGGGCTGAAGCCGACGCAGCCAACGGCTGTTTATCCTTGTCACTCATGATTCATCCTCTTGATCAATGCAGGGGAGGGTTCAGGTCAGTTCGACGCCATGGCGGTGAAATAGTTGTAAAACACACACCGGCCAAGCCGCCGACTCATCAGTCACTCGCTGAACAAGGTAACCGCCGAAACTTAACTCAAACTGAATGAACCGCTCTAGAACGCGGGTTTCAGTGATGTCAAAACGCGACTATTCCTACAGCAAAGGTGCACGTTTCCCCATCAGTCTACAACAAAGCCATCTGCCTGCCCGGTGGGCAAAACGCTGTGCAATCGAGATTGAACCCTTGCCGCCGATTCAGCCCAAGGCGTTTGATTGCCTTGGTGAAACGCTGCGCCAGCAAATCGGCAAACGGCCCCTCACCGCGCATGCGCACGCCAAACCGGCTGTCATACACCTGCCCCCCGCGTACCTGGCGCACCAGGCTCATCACATGGGCCGCACGCTGCGGGTAATGGGCCGTCAGCCACTCCTCGAACAACGGCGCCACCTCCAACGGCAGGCGCAGCATCATATACGCCGCGCTTTGTGCGCCGGCCGCGTGAGCTTCGGTAAGCAGGCTCTCCAGTTCACTGTCGTTGATCATCGGGATCATCGGCGAGCACAGCACGCCCACCGGAATGCCCGCGTCGCGCATCACCCGAATCGCCCGCAGCCGCGCCTTGGGCGCTGCCGTGCGCGGTTCCAGGATGCGCTTGAGTTCATCGTCCAGGCTGGTGAGGCTGATCATCACCGCTACCAGGTGCTGGCGGGCCAACTCGGTCAGCAGGTCGAGGTCGCGCAGGATCAGCGAGCCCTTGGTGATGATGGTCACTGGGTGGCGGTAGCGCAGCAGTACTTCAAGGGTTTGCCGGGTAATCCGGTATTCACGCTCGATCGGCTGGTACGGATCGGTATTGGAGCCCAGGTTGATCGGCGCACATACGTAGCCCGGCTTGGACAGCTGCTGTTCCAGCACATCGGCCGCGTTGCTCTTGGCAATCAATTTGGTTTCAAAGTCCAGCCCGGGCGACATGTCCCAATAGGCATGGCTGGGCCGCGCATAGCAGTAGATGCAACCATGCTCACAACCGCGATACGGGTTGATGGACCGATCAAACGGCAAGTCCGGCGAGTTGTTGCGGGTGATGATGGTCTTGGCCGTTTCGATACGCACTTCGGTACCTTGGGTCGGCGGCACTTCCTGGTACCAACCGTCGTCCTCGGCCACGCTGACGGTGGGTGCAAACCGATTGTGCAGATTGGTGGCCGTACCCCGGCCACGGGGCGGCAGCGCAGTAGACATGAAAACGCCTCGATACTGTTTTTATGTACAGTATCGAGGCGCGAGGTTTCTGACCAGTGCCGTTGGGCGGCCAGCGAACTTATCAGTGCTTTTGCGTCACCTGCCCCAGATCATCGCCCGAGGTGGTGTGCAGATCGTTTTTGCGCAGATCCGCCACATCGCTCGCCTTGACCGGCGCGCCCTGGTTGCCCCAGCTACCACGGATAAAACTGACTACATCCGCCACTTCTTGGTCCGACAGACGCCAGGCGAACGCCGGCATGGTGAAGGTTGACGGCGCCGCATGGGTGGCCGGCAAGGTGCCGCCGTTCAACACAATGTTGATCAACGACGTGGCATCTGCTGTCTGCAACACCGGGTTGCCCGCCAGCGCCGGGAACACGCGCGTATAGCCATGGCCGTCGGTACGGTGGCAGGCCGCGCAGTTGTCGATATACACCGACGCACCCGGCTTGCTGTCATCGCCCTTCCACAGCGCTTGCGCTACCTGCTTGTCGTACTGGTGCGGCTGGTCCTTGGGATCGACCGCCGGCAGGCTCTTGAGGTAGCGGGCGATAGCGGTCAGGTCCTCTTGGGACATGTACTGCATGCTGTGCACAACCACATCACTCATGCCGCCGAACACCGCACTGCGGTCGCTGCGACCGGTCTTGAGGAACTGCACCAACTGCTCTTCGCTCCAGCTGCCGAGGCCGTCCTTGTGGTCGCCGCGCAGGCTTTTGGCAATCCAGCCTTCCAACGGCGCACTGCCAGACAGGAAGGCGCTGCCGTCCGTGGCACTCAAGGCTTTTTCCTGCATGGTCAGGGCACGCGGCGTATGGCAGGCGCCGCAATGGCCGAGACCTTCCACCAGGTAGGCGCCGCGATCAATCACCGGGTCGGCAGCGGCTTGCGGCTGATACGCCTCGACCGCCGGGGCGAACATCCAGCGCCAGGCCGCCAATGGCCAACGCATGCTCAAGGGCCAGGGAATATCGCTGTCCTTGTTTTCTTGGGCAACCGGTTCGACCCCCTTCATGAAGTACGCATACAACGCTTGCATATCGCTGTCGCTGACGCGCGCGTAAGACGGGTAGGGCATCGCCGGGTAAAGCGTACTACCGTTCTTGGCGACGCCATGGCGCACGGCCTTGTCGAAATCCTCGAAACTGTAGTCGCCCAGCCCGGTCTTGTCCGGGGTGATGTTGGTGGAATAGATCACGCCAATCGGTGTTTCCATCGGCAGGCCACCAGCGAAGGGCTTGCCACCCTTGGCGGTATGGCAGGCGACACAGTCACCGGCACGCGCCAGGTACTCGCCCTGCTTGATCAAGTCGGTTTCGGCGGCGCTGATCGAGCAGCTGCTGAACAGCGCCAGGGAGGCGATAACGAGTGCTTTCATGGTCATCGCTCCTTATACCTGAACCAGTGGGCCGGGGTTTTTGAGGTACTGCTCGCGAATCGCTCGCGCCGACCAATAGGTCAACGCTGCCACCAGGCCGGTAGGGTTGTAGCCCAGCCCTTGTGGGAAAGCGGAAGCACCGGGGACAAATACGTTGTGCACATCCCAGCTCTGCAAGTAGCGGTTCAACGCACTGGTTTTCGGGTCGGTACCCATGATCGCGCCACCGTTGAGGTGGGTGGTCTGGTAGGAGGCGGTATTGAAATGCTCACCGACCTTTTTGCCCAGCACGGCGATGGCCTTGGGGTTCATGGCCTGGGCCACTTTGCCCATTTTTTCCATCATGAAGCGGTTCATCTTGATGTCGTTTTCTTGCCAGTCGAAGGTCATGCGCAGCAGTGGCAGGCCGTAGGCATCGCGGTAAACCGGGTCCAGATCCAGGTAGTTGCTGCGGTAGGACTGATGGGCGCCGTGGGAGTCCATGGAGACCTGATGGGTGTAGTAATCGGCGGTGGCGCGCTTCCAGGCGCTGCCCCAGGCCGGCGTGCCCGGCGGGTTGGACGTACCGGCAATCGGCCGGCTGCCGGCCTGGTTGACCCACATCGGCGAGCCACCCACGAAGCCGTGAGGGCCGTGATCGAAGTTGTCGGCGTTGAAGTCGTCGATGGCCACGCCATTGCCGCCCGCGCCGATAAAGTTGTTGGTGTGGGTGTCCTTGTCGAAGAACGCCTTGATGGTGCCCATGTTCTGGTAGGCGAAGTTCCTGCCGACCACGCCTTCATTGGTAATCGGGTCATAGGGTTTGCCGATGCCGGACAGCAGCATTAAACGCACGTTATGGAACTGGAAGGCGCCAAGAATCACCAGGTCCGCCGGCTGTTCACATTCGCGGCCCTGAGCGTCGATGTAGGTCACGCCGGTGGCTTTCTTCTTGGTGCTGTCGAGGTTGACCTTGAGCACGTGGGAATTGGGCCGCAGCTCGAAGTTCGGCACCTGGCGCAGGGCCGGCAGGATGTTCACATTCGGCGAGGCCTTGGAGTACATGTAGCACACGTAGCCACTGCAAAAGCCGCAGAAGTTGCACGGACCCATCTGCGCACCGTAGGGGTTGGTGTACGGCCCCGACGTGTTGGCCGACGGCAGGTTGTAAGGTTTGTAACCGACGTCGGTCGCCGCTTTCTGAAACAGCTGGGCGGAGACGGTATTTTTCTGCGCTTCAAGCGGGAACGGGTTGGAACGATCCGGCGCGTAGGGGTTGCCGCCGCGGCCTTCGCCGACCAGTTGGCCCTTGACCGTCCAGGCCTGGCCGGAGGTGCCAAAGACTTTTTCCGCGTAGTCGAAAAACGGCTCCAGCTCTTCATAGCTGACGCCGAAGTCCTGGATGGTCATGTCCTTGGGAATAAAGTTTTTGCCGTAGCGCTCTTCGTAATGGCTGCGCATGCGCAGCTCAATCGGGTCGACGCGAAAATGCACGCCCGACCAGTGCAGCCCCGCACCACCGACGCCATTACCCGGCAAGAAAGCGCCCAACTGACGATTGGGCAGGGCGACGTCATTTACGCTGTGGCGAATGGTCACCGTTTCTTTGGAGATGTCCTGGAACAGCTTTTTACGCACGCTGTAGGTCAATTCGTCGATGACCTGGGGATAGTTGCCGTCTGGGTAAGTGTCCTGCATCGGGCCGCGCTCCAGCGCTACCACGTTGAGGCCCGCTTCCGTCAGCTCCTTGGCCATGATCGCGCCCGTCCAGCCGAAGCCCACAATCACTGCATCCACTTTCTTCATGATGGTCGCCACGTTTACGCCCTCTCGCCGCGAATGGAAACAGCCGGGAAGGGGTATTGCTCGTTGCGTTCCACCCAATCCATGAAGTCGGCGCGGGCGCCGGGGAAGCCGATCATGGTCCAGCCGACCATGCCTTTATTGCCACCGTGGATAGGGTCGCAGAAGAAGCCTTCCTTGGTGTTTTGCAGCAAAAGGTTGAAGAACATCTTGGGCGGCACGGCATCGAAATGCGCCGCCACTTCGCTGCCGCCAGCCTCCAGACGCCTGAGCATATCGTCTCGGATAGCGCTGTCTTGCGCAGCAAAAGCTTTACCGTTGAACGCTTTCGACCAGGCATCCGTGGCAGCAATACCCAGACGATAGATCTCCTTGGGCACCAATTTGCTCTGCCAGCCCATCTCCGGCGCCGCATCGGCGTTGAACGGGCCTTGCATGAACCACAGGGCGCCACTGGCGTAAGGGGTGTTCATCTGGCGGTCGATGTATTCCGGCGCGCCAGCCTCCAAGGCACCCGGGCCCTGGGCATCAGCGGGAATCAAGCGCTCGACGGCAGCGTTGATAAACGCCCATTCCTCGGCCGTGAAATAGCTTGGCTCATAGGCTTTATCGCTGACCGCAGGCTTGGCCGGTTCGGCTTGGGCCGGTTCCGGCGTGGCCATCAGCATCGAACCGCCAAGGCCGGTGCTGGCAACCGTGACCACCGGGATCAAGGTCAAGGATTTGCGTAAAAAGTCACGCCGGGGGTTGTCTTGATCTTGATCAGACATGGGTACACCTCATCATGTGGTCACGGGTTTATCCGCCGCTTCTGGGAGCAGCGTGAAGGCTTGCGGCTAATTGGATCCAAGCAGATACAGCACAATGGCAAACATTAGTTACAAATGATAGCAGGCTAAGAATTCAGAGGCGTCAATTCGACGACAAAAACACCGGATCAGATCGCAAGCATCACGATTCTTTGACACGGACCTCACGCAGTATTGACCCGCCTTGAGGGAGTCTGTGGCCCATCAGCCACTTCCTCGCTCGGTCACAACGCTCATGTTCAACACACGCATACTGCTCGTTCTAGGCCTGGCGCTCATGAGCCTGCTCAACACCGTACAAGCCGATGAGGCTGCGTCGATCCGCTCGCCGGAATGGGCGCAGCCGGTGGGTAGCCAATACAACCTGCACCAAATGACACCCACGCTCTATCGCAGTGCATTGCCGGATGAGCGTGCGCTGCCCCTGTTGCAAACGCTCAAGATCGCTACGGTCATCAACTTCCTGCCGGAATCTGATGCGCAGTGGCTCCAATCATCTGATATCAAACAGGTGCAGTTGAGCTATCGCACCAACCACGTCGATGATTCCGACGTGCTGGCGGCGATCAGAGCGATTCAGGCAGCAGAGGCCGATGGCCCGGTGTTGATGCACTGCAAGCACGGCGCCGACCGCACCGGCCTGATGGCGGCGATGTATCGGGTGGTGGTTCAGGGGTGGAGCAAGGAGGATGCACTGAACGAGATGACCTTGGGCGGCTTTGGCAGCAGCAATGGCTTCAAGGATGGCGTTCGCTACATGATGAAAGCCGATGTCGACAAATTGCGCACAGCTTTGGCGAATGGGGATTGCAGCACCAGCGCGTTTGCGTTGTGCTCAATGAAAGACTGGATCACCACAACGGGCCAGGCAGAGAAAAAACTGTAGGAGCGAGCTTGCTCGCGAAAAACTCAACAGCGCCGCGCTTATCCAGGATAACGCGCGTTATCGTTAACGTTTTTCGCGAGCAAGCTCGCTCCTACAGGGGGTGCGGGGTTAGTCTTTTTTCAGCTTCGGGTTTGGGAAGAACTGCACTGCCTGCACTTTAGGGTCCGCCGGCGCTTTCAACGCGGAGGTATTGACCCTTGTGCCCAATTCCTTGGGCACCGACAGGCCTTGATCATTCAGCGTATCGGTATACCCACAGGCCACGCACTCGCGGTGCGGCACGTTGTCTTCGGTCCACATCTTCAACTTGTCCGGCTCGCTGCACGCCGGGCAGACAGCCCCGGCGATAAATTGCTTTTTGGTGATCACAGGCCCTTCACTCATGCTGCTGCGTCCTCACTCAGGCCGCTGTGGCGCAAGAGTGCGTCAATCGACGGCGCTCGTCCGCGGAAGTCGACGAACAGCACCATCGGCGCCTGGGAACCGCCACGCGCCAGGATGGCTTCACGGAACGCACGCCCGGTCTGGGCATTGAGCACGCCGTCTTCCTCGAACTTGGAGAACGCGTCCGCCGACAGCACTTCGGCCCACTTGTAGCTGTAGTAACCCGCCGCATAGCCGCCGGCGAAGATGTGCGCGAAGCTGTTGGGGAAGCGGTTGTAGGCCGGTGGGCGCATCACCGAGACTTCATCGCGCACGCCTTCCAGCACCTGGGCCACACTGCGACCATCGCCATGGGTGGCGTGCAGTTCAAAGTCGAACAGCGAGAACTCCAGCTGACGCACCATCATCAGGCCGGACTGGAAGTTTTTCGCCGCGAGCATTTTCTCCAGCAGGTCCTGGGGCAGGGGCTCGCCGCTTTCGTAGTGGCCGGAGATCAGCGTCAGGCCTTCAGGCTCCCAGCACCAGTTCTCCATGAATTGGCTCGGCAGCTCCACCGCGTCCCACGCCACACCGTTGATACCGGATACGCCGGCATGTTCCACGCGGGTGAGCAGGTGATGCAGGCCATGGCCAAATTCGTGGAACAGGGTGGTGACTTCATCGTGGGTCAGCAGGGCAGGCTTGCCGCTGTCGGCCGGAGTGAAGTTGCACACGAGGTTGGCGACGGGGCTTTGCAGCACGCCATCAACGGTACGGCGGCGGTCACGGGCGCCATCCATCCAGGCACCGCCACGCTTGTTGGCGCGGGCGTACAGGTCGAAGAAGAAACGCCCGACGTGCTCGCCGTTTTCCTTGATCTCGAACAAGCGAACATCCGGGTGCCAGGTGTCGAAGCCTTTAAGCTCAGCGATCTCGATGCCGTACAGGCGCTGCACAATGGCAAACAGGCCGCCCAGCACTTTGTCGATGGGGAAGTAGGCGCGCAAGGCTTCCTGGGACACGCTGTAGCGCTGCTCTCGCAGTTTTTCGCCGTAGAAACCGCTGTCCCAGCTTTGCAGATCAGGGCAGCCTTGCTCGGCGGCGTAGGCCTTGAGCTGTTGCAGGTCCTGGGCGGCAAACGGCTTGCTGCGCTTGGCCAGGTCACGCAGGAAGCTCAACACCTGGTCGCTGGACTCGGCCATCTTGGTGGCCAGGCTCAGCTCGGAGAACGACGCATAACCCAACAATTGGGCCAGTTCCTGACGCAGGTCGAGGATCTGTTCCATCACCGGGCCGTTATCGTTCTGGCCGGCATTCGGGCCTTGGTCCGACGCACGGGTGCAGTAGGCGGCGTACACCTCTTCACGCAGGGCACGGTCTTGGGCGTAGGTCATGACGGCGTAGTAGCTGGGGAATTCCAAGGTGATCAGCCAGCCGTCGAGGCCCTTGGCCTGGGCGGCGGCGGCCATTTGTGCCTTGGCCGAGTCGGTCAGGCCGGCAAGGGTGGCTTCATCGGTGACGTGCTTGGTCCAGGCCTGGGTGGCGTCCAGCAACTGGTTGGAGAACTTGCTGCCCAGCTCGGACAGCTTGCTCTGCACCTCGGCGTAGCGCTTTTGCTGCTCCGGCGGCAAGTCGATACCCGACAGGCGGAAGTCACGCAGGGAGTGTTCCAGAATGGTTTTTTGCGCCACATCGAAACCGGCAGCTTCCGGGCTGTTGGCCAGGGCTTCGAAGGCCTGGAACAGCTCACGGTTCTGGCCCATTTCGGTAGAGTAAGCGCTCAAGGCCGGCAGGCACGCCTCGTAGGCTTCGCGCAGTTCGGCGCTGTTGCACACGGCATTGAGGTGGCTGACCGGGCTCCAGGCCGCACCCAGGCGATCATTGAGTTCGTCCATGGCCAGGACCAGGCCGGCCCACGTCGGATTTTTACCCTGGCTTTGCAGGATCTCTGCGATTGCCACGCGGTTGTCGGCGAGGATCTGTTCGATGGCCGGCTGCACGTGTTCGGCACGGATCGCCGAGAACGGCGGCAGGTCGTAGGACTGCAAAAGAGGGTTGTTCGCGCTCACGGTGGGCACCTTGGCTGAAGAAACATGTAGAACAAAGATGGGGCCATCTTAATTACAATCAACACCCACCGCAGCTATCAGCAGAAGAGAGAGAGGCTATCGTGACCCTTCGCACCTATCAGAACCACACGCCAACCCTCGGCGCCGGGGCGTTTGTCGATATTTCGGCGGTGGTGATCGGCGATGTCGAAATCGGCACTGACAGCTCGGTTTGGCCGCTGACAGTGATTCGCGGCGACATGCACCGCATCCGCATCGGTGCGCGCACCAGCGTGCAAGACGGCTGTGTGCTGCACATCACCCATGCCGGGCCGTTCAATCCTGAGGGTTTCCCGTTGCTGATCGGCGACGATGTGACCATCGCCCATAAGGTCATGCTGCATGGCTGCACCGTGGGTAGCCGCGTCCTGATCGGCATGGGCAGTATCGTGATGGATGGCGCCGTGGTTGAAGACGACGTGATCATCGGTGCCGGCAGCCTGGTGCCGCCAGGCAAGAAACTCGACAGCGGTTTTTTGTATGTGGGCAGCCCGGTTAAGCAGGTTCGCGCATTGACTGACAAAGAGCGCGCCTTTTTCACCTACAGCGCCGCGAACTACGTGAAGCTCAAAGACCTGCACCTGGCCGAAGGATTCGATCAATGACCCTGCATCACCCCACCGTCCTGTTCGACCTGGACGGCACCCTCACCGACCCGCGCGAGGGCATTACCCGTTCGATCCAGTACGCCCTGGCCAAACTGGGCATTGATGAACCTGACCTGACCAAGCTCGAACACTTCATCGGCCCGCCCTTGTTGCAGGCGTTCATGCAGTTTTACGCCTTCGACGAGGCCAAGGCATGGGAGGCCGTGAATTTCTACCGTGAGCGCTTCAAGGTTACCGGCCTGTATGAAAACCGCGTGTTCGACGGCGTTATGCCGTTATTGGAAGAGTTGAACAGCCAAGGGCGCCAACTGTACGTCGCCACCTCCAAACCGTGGGAATTTGCCCGCGAGATTGCGCGGCATTTCGACTTTGCCAAGCACTTCAAGGTGATCTACGGCAGCGAGCTGGACGGTACGCGCACCAACAAGGTGGAATTGATCGCGCATTTGATGCGTGAGGAACGACTGGACCCGGCCACCACCTTGATGATCGGCGATCGCAAGCATGACCTGATCGGGGCACGCAGCAATGGGCTGGATTCGGTCGCCGTGGGGTATGGGTTTGGGAGTTTTGAAGAGCTGAATGCCGAGGCACCGACCTGGCATTTCGAGACGTTGGACCAGATGCATCAGGCGTTTTTGCAGCGGTCTTAAGAGCGCTTTAGCAGGCAAGCCAGCTCCCACAGCTGACCGATTTTCAACATGAGAACGCGGTCAACTGTGGGAGCTGGCTTGCCTGCGATAAGGCTCTAACGGCCAACCTTCTCCAACTGCCTCAACGCTGCTTTACGCTGCTCCACTGGCAGCCCACCCAACGTCTCCACCGCCGTATAAAACCTCACCCAATCCCCACCTTCCCGCGCAAACAACGCCGCAAACGCCGGCACCCATTGGTCATACAACCCAAACGGCAACAGTCGGGCATTGTTCATCGGCTGGTTGATCCAGGCGTCATAACGCTTGTCACCACCCCATTGGCTATCGCGCAGGTGCCGGTATTCGCTGCGCAACTGTTCGAATTGCGTCGCTTTGGCCCGGCGCATGGCGTCCGATGCCAACGGCTGCGCGTACAACGCCTCCAGACGTTTACGGGTATCGAGAATCAGTCGGATAAATTGGTCACGCTGCTTCAACGCCGCATCGCCGACAGGCGCCAGGCCCCGCGCCGCACGCCATTGTCGGGTGCCTTCCTGCTCGACAAAACTGGCATAGGACTCGTTGAACTCGGTGTCGTCCTTCACGTAGAAGCGCTGGTGGGCCAGCTCATGGAAGATCAGCGTGGCGAGGCGCTCATCGCCCCAGCTCATCATCGAGCTCATGATCGGGTCGTTGAACCAGCCCAGCGTGGAATAGGCCTCCACGCCACCGATCGACACATCCATGCCCTGTTGCCGCAACAGTGCCGCCTCGCCCCGCGCCGCACCTTGGTTGTAGTAGCCGCGATAGGCGACGCAACCGGCGATGGGAAAGCAATGGTTCTGTGGTGACAGAGAAAATTCCTGCGTGGCAAAGACATTCCAGACCACATAAGGTCGGCCGATATCGGCATACAGCCGATAACTTTGGTTGTCAGGCAGATGCAGCTGTTCACTGGCAAAGGCTCGGGCTTTCTGCGATTGAGCCAGATGCTCGCGCAGCACTGGCGGGCGAGCAGGGTCGGCGATCACCTCGGCAACCGGCTCCCGGGCCCGCAACAGCTGCCACTGGCCGCTCGCCAACTGGCCGTAATAACTGACACTGGAGCAGCCGCTGAGCAGCGCAACCATCAGCCCTGGAAGAAAACGCCTGATCATGCACTGACTGCTCCTGGGTGATTGGTTCGCCAGACTATCGCGCTTGCAGGGGATTTTTCCACGGCGTGGCGTGTTTATACTCAAGCCTCTCTTCGTGTTGAGTACCTGCCATGCGCCAGCTTGTGCTTCCCCTCGCCGCTGTATTCCTCAGCGCTTGCGCCTCTACCCCCATCCCCCCTGTGGACCCGCAGCAGGCCTGGGTCGATTTCACCACGCCGACACCGGGTTCAAAGTTGGTGATGGCTCAGCGCCTTGACGGGAAAAACCTCGACGACGGGCGCTTTTTTCAAATGCCTCCCGGCCCTCACGAGCTGATGGTGCGCTTTGACTTTGAAGTGCCCGCCGGCGGCGGTTTGGGTGGCCTCAGCCAGATGATGTATCGCACCTGCTTCATGACGCTGCAGTACGACCACTTTCAGGCCGGCCAGCGCTATGTGCTGGAAGGGCGCTCACTGGCGTTCACGCCCAACATTCGGCTGTACGACTCAAGCCGCCAGTTATTGGCCGAAGAGCACAGCGTGAACTGCATCTGAGTCAGTCGTTGTTTTTTTGGTAGATGATGCGCTTGGTGCCGTTTTCGCAAGAACCAACAATCATGGCTGAGTCATGGTTCTTGGCTTCTTCGGCGGTGATGATTTCCAGGGTGTAGGACGGAATCGCCTTGGCCTGGATCTTCACTTCGATTTCTTTCCTGAGCTCTTCACAATCTTTTGGCGCGGCCACGGCCGAAGTGGCCAATACACCGCAGATGATTGCCAAGGCAAAACGTTTCATGTGTGGAGCTCCCTGAATGCGCTGCGCACGAGTGTGCGCCTAGGCTGCATGGGCTATTCGACCACATTTTGCGAACACGAGTTCTGATTTAACGCAGAACTAAAAATGTGGGAGCGGGCTTGCTCGCGAATACGCAGTATCAGTCACCGAAGATATCGGCTGATCCACCGCATTCGCGAGCAAGCCCGCTCCCACATAAGATGACTGCTGTGTCAGTTGACCAGCGTGGCATCCAAGGTGATGGTCGCATTCAGCACCTTGGACACCGGGCACCCTTCCTTGGCCTTTTTGCTCAGTTCATCGAACTGCGCTTGGCTCGCGCCTGGAATTTTGGCCTTCAGGATCAGATGCACTGCTGTAATCGCAAAGCCGCCCTCGACCTGGTCCAGGGTCACTTCGGCCTGGGTGTCGATGCTGTCAGCCTTGAGCCCAGCGTCGCCGAGAATCATGGAAAACGCCATGGAGAAACAGCCGGCGTGAGCTGCGCCGATCAATTCTTCAGGGTTGGTACCCTTGCCGCCCTCGAAACGGGCCTTGAAGCCGTATGGCGCTTCGCGCAGCACGCCGGTTTCGGTGGAAATGGAGCCCAGGCCAGTCTTCAGGTCGCCTTCCCAATGCGCGGATGCCTTTTTAACGATACTCATAGCTTTCTCCTCGAACGGTGGTTTTGCGTCGGTAAGGGTTCTGAGGATAGACACCACGGCAAAGTTCATCTTGTCGGAAAAACCTAGCAATCAAGTAGGAAAATTCAGAGCCTCCTATTGAATCTCGGGTATATGCCCTCATTGCATAGAACATGCACATGCAGCGGCAGGTTTTGGCTCGTTTACAAAAGCCTGTGCGCCCTATTGGAGAAGCAGGCTTATGAAATCGCTGTCCGACGTAAAGTTCTCGACCCTCGACCTGGTGCCCGTACGCGCCAACGGCAGCCCGGCGCAGTCGCTGCGTAATTCCCTGGACCTGGCCCAGCATGTGGAGAAGTTCGGCTACCACCGTTTCTGGGTAGCCGAGCACCACAATATGGACGGCATCGCCAGTTCGGCCACCTCGGTACTGCTCGGTTACCTGGCAGGCGGCACCTCGACCATTCGCGTGGGTTCCGGCGGCGTGATGCTGCCTAACCACGCGCCACTGGTGATCGCCGAGCAGTTCGGCACCTTGGAAAGCCTTTACCCTGGCCGTATTGACCTGGGCCTGGGGCGCGCGCCCGGCTCCGACCAGATGACCGCCCGCGCCCTACGCCGTGAACGCTCCGGCAGTGCCGATGACTTCCCCGAAGATGTGGCCGAGTTGATGGCCTACCTGGGCCCGCGTACGCCAGACCAACGAGTTATCGCCGTGCCGGGCACCGGCACCAATGTGCCGGTGTGGCTGCTGGGGTCGAGCCTGTTCAGTGCGCAATTGGCCGGTGAGCGGGGCTTGCCTTACGCCTTCGCTTCGCATTTCGCACCGCGCTTGATGCATGAGGCGATTCGCGTGTATCGCAATCACTTCAAGCCTTCGGCGGTGCTGGATAAACCCTACGTGATGCTCGGCATTCCGCTGGTGGCGGCCGACACCGATGAGCAGGCCGATTACCTGGCCACCTCGGTGTACCAGCGTATTCTCGCGTTGATGCGCGGCCAGAGCCTGGTGCAGCGCCCTCCAGTCAAAACCATGGACGGCCTGTGGTTGCCCCATGAAAAAGACGCGGTCGGTAGCTTTCTTGGTTTGGCCATGGTGGGCAGCCCGGCGAAGATTCGCGGCAAGCTTGAGGTGTTGATCGAGCAGACCGGCGCCGATGAGCTGATTTTTACCAGTGACCTGTATGAGCACGCCGATCGGATTCATTCCTACGAGCTGCTTGCACAAGTGATGAAGGGCTGAAATCCAGGCGAAAAAAACCGACGCACTGGCGTCGGTTTTTTATGTCCACAACACGAGATTAACCGCGCTTGTAGGCAATTTCCTTGGTGCCACCTTCGCAGGTGCCAACTACTTTGTGGTCACTTGGCGTAGCACCTTTGTCCACCACTTCCAGCGAATACCCCGAAGCACCCTTGGCGTCGATTTGCGCGGCAATTTCGCTTTTCAGCTCCTCACAAGGCTTGCCCGCCGCCATAGCGGTACCCGCAATGCTCAACAACCCTACCGCCAACAGAAACGTCTTCATCCGTTACTTTCCTTGCGCTGATCAAAAAGAGCGTGCCGACGCTCATCGCATCGGCACCCGTTGTTTGTAGCGCAGGTTATGGCAATCGGCCAGCGGGCAAAGTTCAACTCTGCCGATCAACTACTGGCAATGCGGAATCCCACTTTGAGCGTGACCTGGAAGTGCGCAGCCTTGCCATCCTTGATGTGACCACGGGTTTCGGTCACCTCAAACCACTCCAGATGCTTGATGCTTTTGTTGGCTTCGGCCAGGGCATTGTTGATCGCGTCTTCGATGCTGGTGGTGGAAGAGCCTACCAGTTCGACTTTCTTGTACGTGTGATGATCACTCATGGCGTTTCTCCTTTAGGTCGTCAATCAAGACTAGCAGCGAATGTGCGTACTGCTTCAGGCGACCGTTGGGAGGCGAAAGTTCAGAATTACTGCACTTTCTGAAACCGGCGCAGTCGGTATCTACACACGCCACTCAATCACTTCAGGAGATGTCCACATGGCCAACACTTCTTTACGCAAAGCGTCGCTGGAAAGCATGGAAGCCGAGATTTCAAGCCTGCTCAAATCTCTGGAGAGCCTCAAGGACGACGCGTCCGATGAGTCGCGCAAAACGCTGAAGGCCTTGAAAAGCAATGCCGAGAACGCGCTCAAGCACTCTCGTCACCTGATCAGCGACGCCTACGAAGAGAGCAAAGTCAAAATCCGTGAAACCAGCGCTGCCACCCGTGACTACGCTCAAGAGCATCCATGGACGACCGCTGGCGTCGCCGTGGGCGCACTGGGCCTGCTGGCGGCTTACCTGCTGTGCAAACGCGGTGACTGATTGACCGGTTAAACCGGTTGGCGCAACAGCTCAGCCTTGAGCCATTGCGCCAACTGCCCGGCGCGCCCATCCGCGGCGCGCTTGGGTAGCCACAACGCCAGGTGCGCCGGGGTTTCGCTGAAGCCCCACGGCGCCACCAGGCGACCCGCTCGCAGGTCTTCTGCCACCAGCGGTTCTGGCGCAATTGCCACCCCCAACCCGGCAACCGCCGCTTCCAGCAAATAATACAAATGCTCAAACCCCTGGCCGAGTTTCAACGCGCCGGGCTCGATGCCGTGTTGCCGTGCCCAACTGGGCCAGGCCTGCGGCCTTGAAGTGGTGTGCAGCAAGGCTTGCTCGGCCAGTGCCAACGCCGGAGCCTGGCGAAGCTGTTCAAAATCGGCGAAGCGTGGGCTCATAACCGGGCCGATACGTTCGCTGGCCAGCTCATACACTTGCATATCCGCCGGCCACGGCGGCTCAGCGAACACCAGCAAGGCATCCAGCCCAGGGCGGCGCGGGTCCAGGTCGCCTTCGCCCGCCGACAGGTGCAAGCGTAAATCCGGCAAGTCGGCATTCAACCGCCCCAGCCGAGGGATAAACCAGCGCGCCAGCAAGCTGCCTGAACAGCCGAGTACGAAAGGTGCATCGGCGCCGCGCTGGGTCAATTCGGCGCACACGTCGCGCAAACGCTCGAAAGCTTCCGCGCTCGCGTCGCGAAGCCTTACACCCGCATCTGTGAGTTTAAGGCCGCGCCCGTCCTTGACGAACAGACTCACGCCCAAATGCTCCTCCAGCACTTTCAACTGGCGGCTGACGGCGCCGTGGGTCACGTGCAATAGCTCCGCAGCCTGGCTGACGCTGTTCAGGCGGGCGGTGGCCTCAAAAGCGCGCAGGGCGTTGAGGGGAGGGAGGTCGCGGCTCATCTGTGAGTTTTCCTGACAGGTTGCGGCGATCTTATCGGTTTTCAGGCCAAGGCGTCACGCGTAGAGTGACCGTCATTGCCTTTAAATACATTCTTTCCTGGAGCGTCCCATGACTCAGTCCCAGACCGATCTACGCAACGGCCCTGACGCCAACGGCCTGTTTGGTGCGTTCGGTGGCCGCTACGTCGCTGAAACCCTGATGCCGTTGATCCTCGACCTGGCCCGTGAATACGAAGCGGCCAAGGTAGATCCGGCGTTTAACGAAGAATTGGCCTACTTCCAGCGCGACTATGTCGGGCGCCCAAGCCCGCTGTACTTTGCCGAACGCCTGACCGAGTTCTGCGGCGGCGCCAAGATCTACCTCAAGCGCGAAGAGCTCAACCACACCGGCGCGCACAAGATCAACAACTGCATCGGCCAGATCCTGCTGGCCCGGCGCATGGGCAAAAAACGCATCATCGCCGAGACCGGCGCTGGCATGCACGGCGTGGCCACCGCCACCGTGGCGGCGCGCTTTGGCCTGCAATGCGTGATCTACATGGGCACCACCGACATCGAGCGCCAGCAGGCCAACGTGTTCCGCATGAAGCTGCTGGGCGCCGAAGTCATCCCCGTGGTCGCCGGCACCGGCACCCTCAAAGACGCCATGAACGAAGCCCTGCGTGACTGGGTCACCAACGTCGACAGCACCTTCTACCTGATCGGTACCGTGGCCGGCCCACACCCGTACCCGGCCATGGTGCGTGACTTCCAGGCCGTGATCGGCAAGGAAACCCGTACCCAACTGCAAGCCCAGGAAGGCCGCCTGCCGGACAGCCTGGTGGCGTGCATCGGCGGTGGTTCCAACGCCATGGGCCTGTTCCACCCGTTCCTGGATGACACCAGCGTCGAAATCATCGGCGTTGAAGCAGCCGGCCATGGCATTGAAACCGGCAAGCACGCCGCCAGCCTCAACGGCGGCGTTCCCGGCGTGCTGCACGGCAACCGCACCTTCCTGCTACAGGACGACGACGGCCAGATCATCGACGCCCACTCGATTTCCGCAGGCCTGGACTACCCCGGCATCGGCCCGGAACACGCCTGGTTGCATGACATCGGCCGCGTCCAGTACACCTCGGTGACGGACGACGAAGCCCTGGAAGCCTTCCACAAATGCTGCCGCCTGGAAGGGATCATTCCTGCCCTGGAAAGCGCCCACGCCCTGGCTGAAGTATTCAAGCGCGCGCCAAACCTGCCCAAGGATCACCTGATGGTGGTCAACCTCTCGGGCCGTGGCGACAAAGACATGCAGACCGTGATGCACCATATGGAACAGTCCAAGCAGGAGAAACACTGATGAGCCGCCTGCAAACCCGCTTTGCGCAACTTAAAGAACAGAACCGTGCCGCCCTGGTGACCTTCGTCACCGCTGGCGACCCCGGCTATGACACTTCGCTGGCGATCCTCAAGGGCTTGCCGGCCGCCGGCGCCGACGTGATCGAGCTGGGCATGCCCTTCACCGACCCGATGGCCGACGGCCCGGCCATTCAACTGGCCAATATCCGCGCCCTGGGCGCCAAGCAGAACCTGTTGAAAACCCTGCAGATGGTTCGCGAGTTCCGCCAGGACAACAACGACACCCCGCTGGTGTTGATGGGTTATTTCAACCCGATCCACAAATATGGCGTGTCGCAGTTCATTGCCGATGCCAAGGCAGCCGGTGTCGACGGCCTGATCGTGGTGGACATGCCGCCTGAGCACAACGGCGAGCTGTGCGACCCGGCCCAGGCTGCAGGCATCGACTTTATCCGCCTGACCACGCCAACCACCGATGACGTGCGCCTGCCTACTGTGCTCAATGGCAGCTCCGGGTTTGTGTATTACGTGTCGGTCGCGGGAGTAACCGGTGCCGGCGCCGCCACCCTGGAACACGTCGAAGAAGCCGTGACCCGTTTACGCCGCCATACCGACCTGCCGATCAGCATCGGCTTTGGTATCCGCACACCAGAGCAGGCAGCGGCCATCGCACGCCTGGCAGACGGGGTGGTAGTGGGTTCGGCACTGATCGATCACATCGCCACGGCCAAGAACGACCAGCAAGCCATTGATGGCGTGCTGACGCTGTGCGCGGCGCTGTCGGAAGGTGTGCGCAACGCACGCAAGTAACTGCCTGTTCGGTCGGTGATCAGACTGTCCAAATATCACCGACCTATTCGCTAGGCTTCAGAAGGAGGCGGACATCTCGCCTAATGTGCAGGAGCGAGCTTGCTCGCGAAAAACTTACAGGCGCCGCGTTCATTCAGCGAACACGCGTATCGTTGACGTTTTTCGCGAGCAAGCTCGCTCCTACACAAGGCTAAGCATCGCGTCTCTCCTTTTTAACTCACTTCGTGCCCTTTGCCGTCTAACCACCTTCGCAAGCCCCGCAGTCCTTGCCCCTCGGTCGTTAAGTTAGCCGCATCAGAAGTCATTCTTGGCTCTTAGGAGTCCATCAATTATCCCGACCTGATGATCGAAAGCCGCTTGCGCCGTACCAAGCAGCGCTGGGACCCGCGCAATGTATTTCGTAACGAGATGTCGGTGCCGTAGAACGAAAAAGGGCGACCCGAAGGTCGCCCTTTTTTACAACTCGATCCGCTCGACCTTGCCTACTAGCAATATGTAGGAAAGTGCGCCGAGCAACGCCAAGACCGCGATATAGGTAATGGCCGGCGCAAAGGACGAACCACTGGCCAGAAAGCCAATCACGATAGGCGTGGCAATCGCCGCCAGGTTGCCGATGAAGTTGAACACCCCGCCGGTCAGCCCCAGCAGACGGGCAGGCGCCAAGGTCGACACCAACGACCAGGTGATCGACGCCAGGCCATTGCCGAAAAACGCCACCGCCAGAAACGCGATGACCCACCCCGTGGAGTCCACATAGTTGGCCCCGATGATCGCCGTGGAAATCAGCAGCCCGCTGATGATCGGCAACTTGCGCGCAAAGCCCACCGACGCCCCACGGCGAATGAGCCAATCGGAAAACATCCCCGAACACAGCACACCCACAAACGCGGCGAGGAACGGCAAGGAGGCCAGCAAGCCAGACTGGATAAAGTCCATGCCGCGATATTTCACCAGGTACGTCGGAAACCAGGTCAGGAAGAACCACAGCGTGGAGTTCAGGCAAAACTGGCCCAGGTAGATGCCCCAGAGCTTGCGTTTACTCAGCACGATGCCGAGGTCGGTCCAACTGAAGGGTGCCTTGACGGTTTTAGCCTGCATGTCCACCAGCCCGCCACCGTCGCGGATCAGTTGGATTTCGGCTTCGTTGGCGCCTTTGAAATCTTTGGGCTCGCGGTACACCGCGTACCAGATCGCGGCCCACAGGATGCCGACGCCACCGGTCACCACAAACACCATGTGCCAGCCGTACTGATGTTGCAGCCACGCCAGTACCGGGGTGAGGAACGCCAAGCCGACGAATTGCCCAGAAGTGTAGACGCCGATAGCCGTGGCGCGCTCGCGCTCGGGAAACCAGGTGGTGACCACGCGGCTGTTGATGGGATAGGCCGGTGCCTCCAACGCGCCAACGGCCATGCGCAGCACGAACAGCGCGATAAAGCTGGCGGCGAAACCGAGCATCACGGTGGCAATCGACCACAGCAGCAGGGCCGCCGTGTAGAGAATGCGCGGCGGCACCCGGTCTACCAACCAGCCACCCGGGATTTGCATGGCGGCGTAGGTCCAGCCGAAGGCAGAGAAAATCAGCCCGACTTGCACCGGGTCGATCCCCAGTTCGCTGGTCAGCGCCGGCGCGGCAATCGACAGGTTGCTGCGGTCAAGGTAGTTGATGACCACGGTGATGAACAGCAGCACCATGATGAAAAAGCGCTTTCTGCTAGGCGTGACTAAAGAAGCCTGCCCGGTGAGGGATTCAGGGTGCATGGGGGGTGCCTCTTTTTATATGTTTGTTGAGGTCTGAAAATGAGCTGACTGAAGAAACCGGATCAAAAATGTGGGAGCGGGCTTGCTCGCGAATGCGGTGGTTCAGCCGCAGATGTGTTGAATGACACACAGCATTCGCGAGCAAGCCCGCTCCCACATGTTTTACCGCGTTCCGTCAGTCAGGCATCACCACTCGGCAAAACTGCCATCGGCATGGCGCCAGATCGGGTTGCGCCAGCGATGGCCGATGGCCGCGCGCTCAACCACATACTCCTCGTTGATCTCAATGCCCAAGCCCGGGCCGTTGGGGATCTTCACAAAGCCCTGGTCGTAGTCGAACACGCCCGGGTCTCGCACATAGTCGAGCAGATCGTTGCTTTCATTGTAATGAATGCCCAGGCTCTGCTCCTGGATAAACGCGTTGTAGCAAACCGCATCCAGTTGCAGGCACGCCGCCAAGGCAATCGGGCCCAACGGGCAGTGCAGGGCCAGGGCCACGTCGTAGGCTTCGGCCATGTTGGCGATCTTGCGGGTTTCGGTAATCCCGCCGGCGTGGGAAGCGTCCGGCTGGATGATGTCGACATAGCCTTCGCTGAGCACGCGCTTGAAATCCCAGCGCGAGAACAGGCGCTCACCCAGGGCGATCGGCGTACTGGTCAGCGGTGCCAGTTCTTTCAGCGCCTCGTAGTTTTCGCTGAGCACCGGCTCTTCAATGAACATCAGTTTGTACGGGTCGAGTTCTTTCATCAGCACCTTGGCCATCGGCTTGTGCACCCGGCCATGGAAGTCGACGCCGATCCCCACGTTAGGGCCGACCGCATCGCGCACGGCAGCGACGTTGGCCAGGGCCAGGTCGACTTTTTCGAAGCTGTCGACAAACTGCAATTCTTCGGTGCCGTTCATTTTTACCGCTGTGAAGCCACGGGCCACAGCCTCTTTGGCGGCACGGGCAGTGTCGGCGGGGCGGTCACCGCCGATCCATGAGTACACACGGATCTTGTCACGCACCTGGCCGCCCAGCAGATCGCTGACCGATACACCGAGGGCCTTGCCCTTGATGTCCCACAACGCCTGGTCGATGCCGGCGAGGGCGCTCATGTGCACCGCGCCGCCTCGGTAGAAGCCGCCGCGATAGAGCACGGTCCAGATATCTTCGATATTACGTGGGTCTTTGCCGATCAGGTAGTCGGACAGTTCTTCGACAGCGGCGGCCACCGTGTGAGCGCGGCCCTCGACCACAGGCTCACCCCAGCCGGTCACCCCCTGGTCGGTTTCGACCTTGAGGAAGCACCAGCGCGGCGGAACGATAAAGGTCGTCAGTTTGGTGATTTTCATCTCTTGTCTCTCTTATAGATGCAGCGCCTGTGGCGCGGAATATGCTCTCAGCCCAGGGCTTTCCAGGCGGCGACATAAGCCTGGGCACGGCTCGCAACCTGATCCACTGTCATGCCCGGCTTGAACAGCCCGGAACCCAATCCGAAGCCCTTGGCGCCGGCGTCGGTAAACGCCTGCATGTTGTCCGGGGTGATGCCGCCCACCGGCAGCAGCAACGTACCCGCCGGCAATACCGCCAGCCATGCCTTGATCACTGAAGGGCCCATCTGCTCGGCCGGGAACAGCTTCAACACATCGGCGCCTTCGGCCAGTGCGGCAAAGGCTTCGGTAGGCGTGGCTACCCCAGGCGACAAGTACAGGCCCGCCGCTTTGGCGGCACGCAGCACCTTGGCATCGCTGTGGGGCATGACGATCACCTGGCCTCCGGCCGCCTTGACCTGTTCGACCTGCTCAGGCGTCAACACCGTGCCGGCACCGATCAGGCAATCGGCGGGCAAGCTGTCGCGCAGGGTACGGATACTGGTGTAAGGGTCTGGCGAGTTGAGCGGCACTTCGATCACGCGAAACCCCGCGTCGTACAGCACCTGGCCGACCGCCTGGGTTTCGTCGGGGCGTAGGCCGCGCAGGATGGCGATCAAACCGTTTTGTGCGAGTGCTTGCTTGAGCATGTCAGGCCTCCAGTACAGGTCGAATGAGCCCGGCGGCTTGCGCCAGTTGCCACAGGCCACGCTCGGTGGCTTCTTGCGCCAGGCTGACGTGGGCAAAGCCGCAAAGGGCGAGGGCGCGTTGATAGCGGGCGCAGAGTGGAGCAGCGCCGACCAGGATGATCGGCTGGTGTTTGGCGGAATCTGGCAGGCCGGCGAGTTCATGGCCAATGAGCAGGCCGGACAGGTAATCGGGTTGCTGGTCGGGCGCCAGCTGCGCAGTGAGCCCAAGGGTACGGGCACTGAACAGGGTCGAGAGCACGCCACGCTGGCCATCGTTGGACAGCGCAACGTGCACGCCTCGATCAAACGCATCGGCCTGGAACTGTTCGCTGGCCTGTTGGGTGCGCCCCAGAATGCTGTGCTTGCTCAATACCGCAAACACTTCGCCGGTCATGAAGGTATCGAAATGGGTAATGCGGCCTTCCACCACCTCGACCCATTTGGAATGGCTGCCGGGCAGGCCGATCAACACCTGGGGCCCAAGCCCTTGCAGCACGCCGAGCACTTGGGTTTCTTCGCCGCGCATCACATTGGGCAGCCCCACTTGCTCGATCACCCCCGGCACGATGTGCACCTGCACCCCGCGCAGGCTGCGTATGCCATGCAACGCCTGGCCAAGGCTGGCGACATCCACGGGCGTGCTGCGATAGGCCGCCTCGCTCCAACCCTGTGCGCTGCCGACCATGCCGCACGCGATCACCGGCAGCCCGGGCTGGGCGTCGAGCCAATCGCCGCAGGCACTATCGAACGCCAGTTCAAAGCCGTCGGTGCACAGCACACCGGCAATTTCCCGAGGCTCTGTGGGCAAATGCATGATGCCGGTAGCCAGCGAGCGCTGTTCCAGCACAACGCCCGCGGGGCCGAGTTTGTAAGCACGAAGGGAGCTGGTCCCCCAATCGAGCGCGATCAATTGCGCCTGCATCGCTTCACCTGAAATGAGTGGGTGCTGAAAAAAGCAGATGGGCGAATATAAACCTAGGGAGCTGGATATCTCAATATATAAATATCAATCCCATATAATGAGATTCGAGAAGATAAATCCCACAACCCTTCCGGTTTTTACTTAGGGAAAGATGCGGGTTTATCGGGTAGGGATGGTTAAAAAATCGACAGGTCCAATTCGCGCATCGCGCCCATCCAGATGGCGTAATCGGTGTGGTCCTTGAGGTCATCACCGGTTTCCGGGTGCAGGAACACCACCAGACCATCACGGTGCAGCGCCAGCCACGGCAACACCACGCCGATATATTCCGGCTCGAACGCCAGCTGGCAACTCCAATCCGGGTGCGGGCCTACGGGCCGCTCGTGCACGCGGCCCATACGCAACGGGAACAGCCTGGCGGCGTCTTCACAGAGCCTGCGCGCCTGCTCGATCGTACTGGCGTCGAAGTAGATATGGGCGTGGTAGCCCTTGATACGTTGCATGACGGACTCCGGTTCCACTGTGCGCCGATCCTAGACCGCAATCGACGGCAGGGCCAGCCCGGTCAACGACTGCGCACTGCTGGCCTGTTCCGCCACCAGCCACTCGACAAAGCGGTCCACCAATTGCCCACGGCGTTTGCGCTGGGGCTGCACCACGTAATAGCCAAATCGCGACGTCACCGTGGGGCTGATCGGTCGGCACAGCCAATTCTGCTCCAGCAGGTTATCCACCAGGTGGCGCCAGCCGATGGCGACACCCTGGCCGGCAATCGCGGCCTGGATCAGCAAGGTGTAGTTGTCGAAGCGCAATTGCCCGGGTGTCGGCGCAGCGGTGATACCCAGTTCGCGGAATACGCCGTTCCAGTCGAACCACTGGCTGTTGTTTTCCTGGCGCAGGTGCAGCAACGGGCAGCCTTGCAAGGTCTGCACCGTCAGGGGCGCAGCTTGTTCCTTGAGCCACTGCGGGCTGCACACCGGGAACACTTCCTCATTGAACAACCACAGGCTCTCGCCTTGCTTGAAACGGCCATCGCCAAACAGCACCGCCACATCAATATCGCTGCGCAGGGTGGCGTGGTTGCGCTCACTGGTGACTAGGCTGACATCCACCTGCGGGTTGGCCTGGTGGAAGCGATGCAGGCGCGGCATCAGCCAATAGGCGGCAAAGGCGAAGTCAGTGGCGACTTGCAGCACTTCATGCTGGCTTTGTTGAGTGATGGCGCCGAGGCCCTGGTTGATGTTTTGCAGGCCGCCTTGCACATGCTCGAACAGCAGGGCGCCAGCGTCGGTCAGTTCGATGCCGCGATAAATGCGGTCAAACAGGCGGATCGCCAGTTGCTCTTCAAGGCGCTTGATCTGCTGGCTGACCGCCGGTTGGGTGGTGCCCAGTTCCATCGCGGCCGCGGTGAAACTGCGATGGCGTGCCGCTGCCTCAAAGGCTCGCAGCAAATCGAGAGAGAGGTCACCCAGCGCTTCATACATAAGCTCAACTTATCCTAGTCATTGCCGCGCATGGGCTTTACCCATGTATTCATGGACCGCATGCTCATTGGCATAAACACCGCCTATGGAATGCCGAGAAACCATGAAGCGCAAGAACATTCTTTTCATCATGGCCGATCAGATGGCCGCGCCGATGCTGCCGTTCTACGGGCCTTCCCCGATCAAGCTGCCCAACCTCAGCCGCCTGGCGGCGCAAGGTGTGGTGTTCGACGCCGCCTATTGCAACAGCCCGTTGTGCGCACCGTCGCGCTTCACCTTGGTGAGTGGCCAATTGCCGAGCAAGATCGGCGCCTACGACAACGCCGCCGATTTCCCCGCCGATGTACCGACCTATGCCCACTACCTGCGTCGCCTCGGCTACCGCACTGCGCTGTCGGGCAAGATGCACTTTTGCGGCCCCGACCAGTTGCACGGCTATGAGGAACGCCTGACCAGCGACATCTACCCCGCCGACTACGGCTGGGCGGTGAACTGGGATGAGCCAGACGTACGCCCTACCTGGTATCACAACATGTCCTCGGTGCTGCAAGCCGGCCCGTGTGTGCGCACCAACCAGCTGGATTTCGACGAAGAGGTGGTGTTCAAGGCCCAGCAATACCTGTTCGATCATATCCGCGAGGAGGGCAGCCAGCCGTTCTGCCTGACCGTGTCGATGACCCATCCCCACGACCCGTACACCATTCCCAAGCCGTTCTGGGACCTGTACGCCGACACCGAGATTCCAATGCCCGCGACGCCGCCCCAGGCCGACCTCGACCCGCATTCCCAGCGGCTGCTCAAGGTCTATGACTTGTGGGACAAACCGCTGCCGGTGGATAAGATCCGCGACGCCCGCCGCGCCTACTTCGGTGCCTGCAGCTACATCGACAGCAACGTCGGCAAGTTGCTGCAGACCCTGGAGGACACCGGCCTGGCCGACGACACCCTGATCATTTTCTCCGGCGACCACGGCGACATGCTTGGCGAGCGCGGCCTCTGGTACAAAATGCACTGGTTTGAAATGGCCGCCCGCGTGCCGCTGCTGGTCAGTGCGCCGGGGCAGTTCGCCGCTGGCCGCGTCACCCAGGCCGTATCGACCGCCGATCTGTTGCCGACCCTGGTGGAATTGGCCGGCGGCACCTTGGACCCGCACTTGCCGCTGGACGGCCGCTCACTGGTCCCGCACTTGCAAGGGCAGGGCGGGCATGACGAAGTGTTTGGCGAATACATGGCCGAAGGCACCGTCAGCCCGTTGATGATGATTCGCCGGGGCGCCTACAAATTCATCTACAGCGAGGACGATCCTTGCCTATTGTTCGATGTGCACAACGACCCGAACGAGCTGGAAAACCTCAGCCAGTCAGCCGAACATCGCTCGCTGTTCGAAGCGTTCGTGCGTGAAGCGCGGGCGAAATGGGACATCCCGGCGATCCATCAACAGGTGCTCGCCAGCCAACGCCGTCGCCGCCTGGTGTTTGAAGCGCTGACCCAAGGCAAACTCAAGAGCTGGGATCACCAGCCACTGGTAGACGCCAGTCAGCAGTACATGCGCAACCATATCGACCTCGATGACCTGGAGCGCAAGGCACGTTTTCCACAACCCTGCCAAAACCAATAAGTAGACAGAGGGAAGGCCATGCAAAAGTTGACCGTGGTACTGAGTTTGGTGGTGCTCAGCAGCGCCCAGGTGTACGCAGACACTCGCTGCGAAACGGTAAAGATGGCCGATCCAGGCTGGAGCGATATTGCCGCCACCAACGCCATCACCAGTTTCCTGCTGACGGGCATGGGCTACCGACCCAAGGTCGACACGCTGGCAGTGCCGATTACCTTCGGCGGGCTGAAAGACGGCCAGGTGGATGTCTTCCTCGGCAACTGGATGCCGGCGCAGCAAGGCTTCTACGACAAGTTCGTGGCCAACGGCGATGTGGTGCAACTGGCGAAGAACCTGGAGGGCACCGAGTTCACCCTCGCCGTGCCGGACTATGTGTGGGACGCCGGGGTGCATGACTTTGCCGACCTGAATAAATTTGCCGACAAGTTCGACAAGAAGATCTACGGCATCGGCTCCGGCGCGCCAGCCAATATCTCGTTGCAGGAAATCATCAAGAAAAATGATTTCGACTTGGGGCAGTGGAAGCTGATCGAGTCCAGCGAACAGGCGATGCTCGCAGAGGTCTCGCGAGCGGTGAAGAAACAGCGTTTCGTCACCTTCCTCGGCTGGACTCCGCACCCGATGAACGTGCAACTGAAAATGCACTACCTCAAGGGCGGCGAGCAGTACTTTGGCGCCACCGGCAGCGTGTATACCCTGACCCGCAAGGGCTACGCACAAGCCTGCCCCAATGTCGGCAAATTGCTGACCAACCTGAGTTTCACCCAGGCCATGGAGAACAGCATCATGGCCGACGTGGCCAACAACAAGGTCAGCAATGCGCAGGCGGCGAAGGCGTGGATCAAGGCCAACCCGGCGGTGCTGGACCAGTGGCTGGAGGGCGTGAAAACCCTGGATGGCCAGGAGGCGTTGCCAGCGGTAAAAGCCAAACTCTAATCCTCCTTGTAGGAGCTGGCTTGCCAGCGAAGAACTCGAAAACGCCGCGTTTTTTCAGACAGCACGCGTTATCGTTACCCTTCTTCGCGAGCAAGCTCGCTCCTACAGTATTTCGAGCGACTCATGCCCCGGCCCACCCGCCATACACTCTTGCCCTTCCTGCGCTGGCTGCCGCGCCAAACCCGCGCCAGCGTCGGTCGGGATGCCATCGTCGGCCTCAGCGGCGCGGTGCTTGCGCTGCCGCAGTCGATTGCCTACGCATTGATCGCAGGCCTCCCACCCGAATACGGGCTCTACGCCGCCATCATCCCGGTATTGATCGCGTGCCTGTGGGGCTCGTCCTGGCACCTGATCTGCGGGCCCACGGCCGCCATCTCCATCGTGCTTTACGCCAGCATCAGCCCATTGGCCGTGCCAGGCTCCCAGGACTACATCACCCTCATCCTGTTGCTGACCTTCCTCGCCGGGGTGTTCCAATGGTTACTCGGCCTGCTGCGCTTCGGCGCGTTGGTGAACTTCGTCTCCCATTCGGTGGTGCTGGGTTTCACCCTGGGCGCCGCTGTGGTGATTGCCCTGGGGCAGTTGCCCAACCTGCTCGGGTTGGATTTGCCCAGCCAGGCCACGGCTATCAACAGCCTGCTGGCGTTGATTGATCATCGTGGCGAGTGGGATCAGGCATCCCTGGCCCTGGGGCTGGGGACGTTGCTGGCAGGCATGCTGCTCAAGTACCTGGTGCCACGCTGGCCGACACTGTTGATCGCCTTGGTGTTGGGCAGCCTGGCTGCATGGCTGTGGCCGGCGATGTTCGGGCATGTGGCACGGGTCAGTTCGTTTATCGGCAAATTGCCGCCGTTCAGCCCGTTGCCGATGGACCTGGACCTAGTGTTGCGCCTGCTGCCCAGCGCCGTGGCGGTGGGGATGCTGGGGTTGGTGACCAGCCTGTCGATTGCCCGCTCGCTGTCGGCCCGCTCGCAACAACTGCTCGACGCCAACCAGGAAGTTCGCGCCCAGGGTTTATCCAACATCGTGGGCGGATTTTTTTCCGGCTACCTGTCAGCCGGATCATTCACCCGCTCGGGCCTCAGTTACGAGGCGGGCGCCTGTTCGCCGCTGGCGGGGGTGTTTTCGGCCCTGTGGGTGGCGTTATTCGCGTTATTTGGCGCAGCGTTGATCGCGCATATTCCGATCCCGAGCATGGCGGCGAGCATCCTGCTGATTTGCTGGGGCCTGGTGGACCACCGCGGCATTCGCGCGCTGTTCCGGGTCAGCCGCGCCGAATTCGTGGTGATGAGCCTGACCTGCGTCGCCACCTTGTTGTTGGAGTTGCAAACGGCGATCTACGCCGGGGTGCTGGCGTCGTTGTTTTTCTACCTCAAGCGTACCTCGCAGCCACGGGTTCAACACTGGCGCGACGGTGAGGCAGAAGTGTTGCGGGTGGGCGGCTCGATCTTTTTTGGCGCCAGCCATTACCTGCAAGTGCGCTTGCAACGCTTGCAGGGCGAGCGGGTGGTGATCGAGGCGCAGCAGATCAACTTTATCGACTATTCCGGGGTGGAGATGCTGCACCAGGAGGCGAGGCGGTTGGCGGGGTTGGGCCGTAGCTTGACGTTGCGTGGGGCCAGGCCGCAGGTGGTTGAGGAGCTGAAAAAGCTCGAAGGGCCCGATAACTGCCCCATCGACTTTGAAGACTGAACCCGATCAAAACTGTGGGAGCTGGCTTGCCTGCGATAGCGGTGGGTCAGCCAGCACATGGGTAACTGACCTATTACTATCGCAGGCAAGCCAGCTCCCACATTAACGGTGCCCACATCAGAGTGTGGAATCAGGCCAATTGCCGGCGCAGTTCGGCCAGTACCGGCGCCGAATCCGGCCGCACACCACGCCACAGCAAGAAGGCTTCCGCCGCTTGTTCCACCAGCATGCCCAGGCCATCCATCGCCACCGCCGCGCCTTGCTCGCTCGCCCAGCGGCAGAACGCGGTGGGTTGCTTGGCGTACATCATGTCGTAGCAGAAGGTCTTGCCCGGCTCGATCAGGCTGCCGGCAATCGGCGGTACATCGCCTGACAGGCTGGCCGACGTGGCATTGATGATCACGTCCACCGGCTCACGCAGCCAGTCGAAACCACTGGCAGACACCGGGCCCAGGTCATCGAACAGCTCAGCCAGTAACTCGGCTTTTTCCACGGTGCGGTTGGCGATGATCAACGACGAGGGTTGCTGCGCCAGCAACGGCTCCAGCGCACCGCGTACCGCGCCACCGGCGCCCAATAACAGAATGCGTTTGCCTTGCAGGGTCAGCCCGGCATTGACCGTCAAATCGCGCACCAGGCCCGCGCCGTCGGTGTTGTCGCCCAACAAGGTGCCGTCAGCCAGTTTGCTCAAGGTGTTCACGGCACCGGCGCGCTGGGCTCGTTCGGTCAGGGTATTGGCCAGGCGATAGGCCTCTTCCTTGAACGGCACGGTCACGTTGGCGCCCCGGCCCTGTTGGAAAAACTCTCGGGCACAGGCGGTGAAGTCCTCCAACGGCGCGAGCATCGTGCTGTAGTCCAACTGCTCGCCGGTCTGGGCGGCGAACAGACGGTGAATCAGCGGCGATTTGCT
This sequence comes from Pseudomonas sp. AP42, assembly GCF_001728935.1. Taxonomy (NCBI): domain Bacteria; kingdom Pseudomonadati; phylum Pseudomonadota; class Gammaproteobacteria; order Pseudomonadales; family Pseudomonadaceae; genus Pseudomonas; species Pseudomonas sp. AP42. Next base: position 58,941 of record NZ_LYSO01000006.1, on the reverse strand, counting down.
GTGGCCGATGGGGTTTCCGAACACGACATAACGGTCCATCACACCGCCGCCTTGGGCGCGGCAACGCCGAGCCAGTCACGGTCTTGCAGGAAGTAGTCGGTGAGGCGCGCCTCTGCGCTGCCGGCTTCGGCCTTCCAGTCGTAGCTCCAGCGTACCTGGGGTGGCAGCGACATCAGGATCGACTCTGTACGCCCGCCCGATTGCAGGCCGAACAGGGTGCCACGGTCATAGACCAGGTTGAACTCAACGTAGCGGCCCCGGCGGAACTCCTGGAACTGGCGCTGTTGCTCGGTGTACGCCATGGCCTTGCGACGCTGCACAATCGGCAGGTAGGCGTCGATGTAGGCATCGCCGATGGCGCGGATGAAGGCGAAGCAGGTGTCAAAGCCCCACTCGTTCAAGTCATCGAAGAACAACCCACCGATGCCACGGGGTTCGTTGCGATGCTTGATGTGGAAGTAGGTGTCACACCAGGCCTTGTAGCGTGCGTACACATCCGGGCCAAACGGCGCACAGGCCTGCTCGGCCACGCGGTGCCAGTGAATGCAGTCGTCTTCATTGCCGTAATACGGGGTGAGATCGAAGCCACCGCCGAACCACCACACCGGTTCTTCGCCTTCTTTTTCAGCGATGAAAAACCGCACGTTGGCGTGGGAAGTCGGTACATGCGGGTTATGCGGATGGATCACCAGTGACACGCCAAGCGCTTCAAACCCACGGCCGGCCAGCTCGGGGCGATGGGCGCTGGCAGACGGTGGTAAACCGCTGCCGAACACGTGGGAAAAGTTGACACCGCCTTTTTCGATCACCGAACCGTTTTCCATCACACGGGTGCGACCGCCACCGCCGGCTGGCCGGGTCCAGGCGTCTTCGATAAAGCGAGTGTCCGTCTCGAAGGTTTCCAGGGCGCTGCAAATGCGGTCTTGCAGGTCAAGCAGGTAGGCTTTAACGGCCTCGGTGCGGGTAGTCATGGCATCACCTTGAATCGGGCAAAGCTACGCGAGGCCCATGGGGCGTCGGCGGCAAATGGGCGCACAGGATACCACTGCGCTTAGATGCCACTGCACTTAGGTGCACAGCAGTTGACGAAGATCAAGCTTAGGAGTCCGATAGGGGGCTACGGAACCCAAGGAGAAGTGCAGATGGCCAAACGTATCCAGTTCAGCGCCCATGGCGGCCCCGACGTACTTGAATATGTGGACTACACGCCAGCGGAACCTGGCCCACAGCAGGTTCGGGTGCGCAACGAGGCGATCGGCCTGAACTTCATCGACACCTACTTCCGCAGTGGCCTCTATGCGCCGCCGGCCCTGCCATCGGGTCTGGGTGCGGAAGGTGCTGGCGTAGTCGATGCCGTTGGCAGTGAAGTCAGCCAGTTCAAAGTCGGCGACCGTGTGGCCTACGGCAGCGGCCCGCTGGGTGCCTACAGCGAGTCGCACGTGTTGCCCGCCGCCAACCTGGTGCACCTGCCGGATGAGATCAGCTTTGAACAGGCCGCCGGTGCCATGCTCAAAGGCCTGACCGTGCAGTACCTGCTGCGCCAAACCTATGAGCTCAAAGGCGGTGAAACCATTTTGTTCCACGCCGCCGCCGGTGGCGTGGGCTCCCTGGCCTGCCAATGGGCCAAGGCTTTGGGGGTGAAGTTGATCGGTACCGTCAGCTCCCCGGAAAAAGCCGCTTTGGCCAAATCGCTGGGCGCCTGGGAAACCATCGACTACAGCAAGGAAGATGTCGCACAACGCGTTCTGGAATTGACTGACGGCAAGAAGTGCCCGGTGGTATATGACGGCGTCGGCAAAGATACCTGGCTGACCTCACTGGACAGCGTGTCGCCGCGGGGTTTGGTGGTGAGTTTCGGCAATGCGTCGGGGGCGGTGGACGGGGTGAACCTGGGGATTCTGTCGGCGAAGGGTTCGCTGTACGTCACCCGGCCGACTTTGGCGACCTATGCGAACAATCCAGCGAACCTGCAGGCGATGGCGGACGATCTGTTTTCGATGATCAAGAGCGGCAAGGTGCGCATTGATATCAACCAGCGCTACCCGCTGGCGGAGGCGGCCAAAGCGCAGACGGAGTTGTCGGGGCGGCGCACGACTGGCTCAACCATTCTGCTGCCTTAAGGCTTGAAGATAGCCGCAGGCTTAAGGGCCTCTTCGCGAGCAAGCCCGCTCCCACAGTTGAATGTATTCACAGGTCAACATGTGGGAGCGGGCTTGCTCGCGAAAGGCGCACCTCGGTGTCAGGAGGGGCGCACCACATCACCCGTCACCAGGTCCCGAATCAGGCTCGGGTTCTTGCGCCCACCCAAGGCGCCGCCCAACACCAAGTCCACTTGCCCGCGAAAATACTGCTCCACGCGAATCCGCGTGCGGGCTGCCGGGCGGCCCTGGGGGTTGGCCGAGGTGGAAATCAACGGGCCGACCTCGGCGCACAAATCTCTCACCAGCGGATGATCACTGACCCGCAACGCTACGGTGTCGTGCACACCCGTGACCCATTCGGGCAGCAAGTCTTGATGGGGCACCAGCCAGGTATTCGGCCCTGGCCAGGTGCTGGCCATGCGTTCGACCCACGTGTCCGGGAAATCCTCAAACAGAAAGTCGAACTGACGAATATTGTCCGCCACCAGGATCAGGCCTTTGTCGACCGAGCGGTTCTTGATCGCCAACAGCCGATCCACTGCTTCTTCGTTCCACGGGTCGCAGCCCAGGCCCCAGACCGCTTCGGTCGGATAGGCGATCACTGCGCCTGCGCGAATTTCCCGTGCGGCTTCCAGCACACGCCACCTGTTGACCATTGTTAACTCTCCGGACTAAAGCTCTGGGCAGTTTACCGATCTTCGTTACAAAACCTAGCGCCAAAAACGGGCCACTACCAAAGCGGACACCGCGCCAGCCAGCGCCCGCTTTCGCAAATCACCTGGCCCTCCAACTCCAGCTCCGTCAGGGTGGCCAGTACTTGTGACAACGGCCGACCGCTGGCAATCGCCAAGGCTTCGCTGCTATGCGGTGCCGCGTGCAGTAGCGCCACCAGCGGATGGGTTACGGGCACCGGTGCCGCATGGGACAACCGCTGCCAACCGCGCAGGCTTTCAAGAATGTGCTCGATGGTTTCCACCAACACCGCGCCATCACGGATCAGTTGATGACAGCCTTTGGCGGCGGGGTGGTGAATGGAACCCGGAATCGCGTACACCTCGCGCCCTTGCTCCGCCGCCAGGCGTGCGGTGATCAGCGAGCCGCTGGCGATACTGGCCTCCACCACCAGTACGCCTAACGACAACCCGCTGATGATCCGGTTGCGCCGTGGGAAATTACCGGCCTGGGGCGCGGCATCCAGCGGAAACTCGGAAACCACGGCGCTGCCTTGGGCAATCATCGCCGCGGCGAGCTTGCGATGGCGCTGTGGATAAAAATTTTCCAGGCCAGTGCCAAGCACGCCGATGGTATGGCCGCCCACGTCCAATGCCGCCTGGTGCGCCGCGCCATCAATGCCCACCGCCAGCCCACTGGTGATGACAAAACCGGCGCTCGCCAGGCTGCGGGAAAAGGCCGCTGCCGTATCCATGCCTGGGCGCGAGGCACGCCGGCTACCGACCATGGCCAACTGTGGTTTTTCCAGAATACCGGGGTCGCCCGCAACGAATAACAGCGGCGGCGCATCGTCGATCTGCGCGAGCAACGCCGGGTAATCCGGTTGGTCCCACATCAGCAAATGCTGGGCCGGGCGCGCCAGCCAGGCTAACGCCTCACTGGCACCGTCACGTACTTTGGGGCTACGTCGGGCCTCGGCACTGATGGCGGGCAAACCGAGGGAACGCCAGGCGCTGGCGGGAGCACTCAGGGCCTTGGAAGCGCAACCAAAGGCTTGGATCAATACGTGAAAACGCTTGGGCCCCAGTTCTGGCAGCCTGTGCAAGCGTAGCCTGGCTTCCAGCTCTGCCGGGGAAATATCGCTACTGTTTATCGGATTCATATGATCATCCTTGACCGGAACAAGCTGTGGATAACTCTGTTGGTAACTTATTTAGCAGGCTATTTATTGCGCTTGATCAGCCGTCTCGAAACGGTCTTGCACGGCCAGCGACCGTGAAGCACTGAGCACCAGGGCATAGCTGAGCTTTTCATAGGTGCGAAACACCAACAGGGTGCCGGCTCGCTCATCCGGGAGGGGAGTGGGCGTGCCGGTGAGGGCGTCTCGCACGGTGGCGCCAGCCTTGATCACTGTGAGCAGTTGGCCTTCCACCAATCCATCGCGGCGACCCTTGTTGAGGGTCACAGCGTCGAGCACGCCAATCTGCGTGACGCCCTTGGGGATGTCGATGATGTGCCCTGTAATGAAGGGTGCGGGTTTTAAGGGTTCCAAGTTGGGCAAAGCAGCGGGAGGCTCGGCGCGCAACAAGCGGTCACCTGGGCGAACTTCCTGGGTCACCCGTTGCACTGCGAGGGTGGTGAGGCTGTCAGCGAGCACAAAGCGCGCAGTGCCGATATCGTCGGCATTGATACCCAACAGCTCCTGAGTATGGGGGTCGGTGTAGGCCTTGCCCCGCCGAAAGATCCCGTAGCTTGGCTGGGCCGGGTCAAGGCTACCGCGGGCATGCACATGCTCGTCGTTGGCACCCAGCACGCGCCCGCCTTGCGCGGCAATAATGTAAGGCGCTTTGTCCAGGTCGTGGGGGGAGTCAAAAATACGGTTGTGCAGTAAAAAATGTTGGATGGCCTGTTGCGCGGCCTGATCCAGACGCTCAGTGGGTTGCGCAATCAATGCCGTGGTGAACGGGGCCCACAGCAGCAAGACGAGTAGCGATTTCCTCATGGGGTGAATCTCCTTTATTATGTGCGTTCGCGTGAAATGCCATGGCCTTCGCGGCTTCCGAGCGTTTCACACCGGCCGTATGGGTCCATCCCACCGCCGATTTGTCTCTTCCTCACATGTGCAGCAATTACGCTTATGGCTATTTTGAACATCCTCGAATTTCCCGACTCGCGCCTGCGCACGATCGCCAAGCCGGTGGCCGTAGTGGACGACAAGGTTCGTCAGTTGGTCGATGACATGTTTGAAACAATGTATGAAGCCCCGGGCATCGGCCTCGCCGCGACCCAGGTCAACGTGCATCTGCGCGTCGTGGTCATGGACCTGTCGGAAGATCGCAGCGAACCTCGGGTGTACATCAACCCTGAGTTCGAACCGCTGACCGAAGAGATGGGCGAATACCAGGAGGGCTGCCTGTCGGTGCCGGAGTTCTACGAGAATGTGGAACGCCCGCTGCGCGTGAAGATCAAGGCGCTGGACCGTGACGGCAAGCCTTTCGAGCTGATTGCCGAAGGCCTGCTGGCGGTGTGCATCCAGCATGAATGCGACCACCTCAACGGCAAGCTGTTCGTCGATTACCTGTCCACGCTCAAGCGTGACCGCATCAAGAAGAAGCTGGAAAAAAAGCATCGCCAGCAAGCCTGATGCCCTTCTTCCAAAGGCTTGCTGCGGCAAGCCTTTTTCTTTTGTGACTGTTTTTAACCGAGAACTCCCATGACCGAGCCATTGCGCATTGTTTTTGCCGGCACTCCTGAATTTGCCGCCGAACACCTCAAGGCGCTGCTTGCCAGCCCTTATGACATCGTCGCGGTGTACACCCAGCCGGATCGCCCGGCCGGTCGCGGGCAAAAACTGATGCCCAGCCCGGTCAAGCAGTTGGCGCTGGAGCACAACATTCCCGTGTTGCAGCCGCCGACCCTGCGTAACGCCGAGGCCCAGGCCGAACTGGCCGCGCTGAAACCGGACCTGCTGATGGTGGTGGCCTACGGTTTGATCCTGCCCCAGGCGGTGCTGGATATCCCGCGCCTGGGTTGCATCAACAGCCATGCTTCACTGCTGCCACGCTGGCGCGGTGCGGCGCCGATTCAACGCGCCGTTGAAGCCGGCGACAGCGAGAGCGGCGTGACCGTGATGCGCATGGAAGCCGGCCTGGATACTGGGCCGATGCTGCTCAAGGTCACCGCGCCGATCACCGCCCAAGACACCGGCGGCAGCCTGCACGACCGCCTCGCTGAACTAGGCCCGCCCGCTGTGATCCAGGCCATCGCCGGCCTCGCTGCCGGCACCCTGCAAGGCGAAATCCAAGACGACAGCCTGGCCACCTACGCCCACAAGCTGAACAAGGACGAAGCGCGCATTGACTGGAGCCGCCCGGCCGTGGAGCTGGAGCGCCTGGTACGTGCCTTCAACCCATGGCCGATCTGCCACAGCACCCTCAACGGCGAAGCCTTGAAAGTGTTGGCCGCGACCCTGGCCGATGGCACAGGCGCTCCCGGCGAGATCATCGGTGCCAGCAAAGACGGCCTGTTGGTGGCTTGCGGTGAACAGGCGCTGTGCCTGACGCGTCTGCAATTGCCCGGCGGCAAGGCGCTGAACTTCAGCGATTTGTTCAATAGCCGTCGTGAGAAATTCGCCCTGGGCACCACGCTTGGGGTGGTCACTCAATGAACCCACGTCTGGCCGCCGCCAAGGCTCTCGCCGCCGTCCTCAACGGCAAGGCTTCGCTGAACAGTTCGCTGCCGACGCAGTTGGATAAGGTAGAAGACCGGGATCGCGGTTTCACCCAGGACCTGGCCTTTGGCACTGCCCGCTGGCAGCCACGGTTGTCTGCGCTGGCCGCCAAGCTGCTGCAAAAACCGTTCAAAGCGGCGGACGCGGATGTCGAGGCGCTGTTGCTGGTGGGTCTCTACCAATTGCTCTACACCCGCGTGCCCGCTCACGCGGCCATCGGTGAAACCGTCGGTTGCGCCGACAAGCTGAAAAAACCCTGGGCCAAGGCCCTGCTCAACGCCGTGCTGCGCCGCGCCCAGCGCGAAAGCGAAGCCCTGCTGGCCGAGCTGGAACATGATCCGGTGGTGCGCACGGCCCATCCGCGCTGGCTGCAAAAATCCCTGAAAGCCTTCTGGCCCGAGCAATGGGAGGCTATCTGCGCGGCCAACAATGCGCACCCGCCAATGATCCTACGGGTCAACCGTCGTCACCACAGCCGTGACGCGTATTTGCAGTTACTGGCGGACGCTGGCATCAACGCCACGTCCTGTGTATACAGCGCGGACGGCATCGTGCTCGAAGCGGCTGCCGATGTGCGTAGCCTGCCGGGCTTTGCCGAAGGCTGGATCAGTGTGCAGGACGAAGCTGCGCAGTTGGCCGCCGACTTGCTCGACCTCGCCCCCGGCCAGCGTGTACTCGATGCCTGCTGCGCGCCCGGCGGTAAGACCTGCCACATCCTTGAAGTGGAAAAAGGCCTGGCCGGTGTAGTCGCGGTGGACCTTGAAGCCAAGCGCCTGGTGCGCGTGCGGGAAAACCTCACGCGCCTGGGCTTGAGCGCCGAGCTGATCGCCGCGGATGGCCGCGACACCGCCGCCTGGTGGGACGGCAAGCCCTTCCAGCGCATCCTGCTGGACGCCCCTTGCTCGGCCACCGGCGTGATCCGCCGTCATCCGGACATCAAGCTGACCCGCCAGCCCGACGACATCGCCGCCTTGGCGGTGCTGCAAGGCGAACTGCTCGACGCGCTGTGGCCCACCTTGGAAGTCGGCGGCATCCTGCTTTACGCCACCTGCTCCACTTTGCCCACCGAAAATACCGAGGTCATCCAAGCCTTCCTCGCCCGCACCAGCGGCGCGCGTGAGCTGGACCTCGCTACCACGGCCGGCATCAAGCAGCCCCACGGTCGCCAACTGCTTGCGCAAGAAGGCGGGCACGATGGCTTCTACTACGCCAAACTGATCAAGATCGCCGCCGCACGCGGCTGAATGGTTTTAAGGGAGTGACCGGATGAAAATCATCATCCTTGGAGCAGGGCAGGTCGGTGGCACGCTGGCCGAACATTTGGCCGGTGAAGCCAACGACATCACCGTGGTCGACACCGATTCCGAGCGTTTGCGCGACCTGGGCGACCGCCTGGACATCCGTACGGTGCAAGGCCGCGCGTCGTTTCCGACGGTGCTGCGCCAGGCCGGCGCCGACGATGCCGACATGCTGGTGGCCGTGACCAACAGCGACGAGACCAACATGGTCGCCTGCCAGGTCGCCCACACCCTGTTCCACACCCCGACCAAGATCGCTCGGGTGCGCGAAGCGGCGTACCTGACCCGCGCCGGTCTGTTCGATAACGACGCCATTCCGGTGGACGTACTGATCAGCCCGGAACAGGTGGTGACCCACTACATCAAGCGCCTGATCGAAATTCCAGGTGCGCTTCAGGTGATTGACTTCGCCGAAGGCAAAGCACAACTGGTGGCGGTGAAGGCCTATTACGGCGGGCCGCTGGTGGGCCAGCAACTGCGCCAGCTGCGCGAGCATATGCCGAACGTGGAAACCCGCGTGGCCGCGATTTTCCGCCGTGACCGGCCGATCCTGCCCCAGGGCGATACGGTGATCGAGGCTGACGATGAAGTGTTTTTCATCGCCGCCAAGGCGAATATTCGCGCAGTCATGAGCGAAATGCGCAGGCTCGACGAAAGCTACAAACGCATCGTCATCGCCGGCGGTGGGCAGATCGGCGAGCGTTTGGCCGAAGCCATCGAAAGCCGCTACCAGGTGAAGATCATCGAGATGAGCCCGACGCGTTGCCGGCATTTGTCCGACACCCTCGACAGCACTGTCGTACTGCAAGGCAGCGCCTCGGACCGTGACCTGCTGATGGAAGAGAACATCGCCGACGCCGACATCTTCCTGGCCCTGACCAACGATGACGAAGCCAATATCATGTCGTCCTTGCTGGCCAAGCGATTGGGGGCGAAGAAGGTGATGACCATCATCAATAACCCGGCCTATGTGGACCTGATCCAGGGCGGCGATATCGACATTGCCATCAGCCCGCAGTTGGCGACCATTGGCACCTTGCTCGCCCACGTACGCCGTGGCGACATTGTCAGTGTGCACTCGTTGCGCCGGGGTGCAGCGGAAGCCATCGAGGCGATTGCCCACGGCGATTCGAAGTCGAGCAAGGTCATCGGCAAGGCCATCCGCGATATCGGCCTACCGCCGGGCACCACCATTGGCGCGATCATTCGCGATGAAGAAGTGATCATTGCCCACGACGACACAGTGATCGCCACCGGAGACCATGTGATTTTGTTCCTTGTGGATAAAAAACATATCCGCGATGTGGAGAAGCTGTTCCACGTGGGGTTGAGCTTTTTCTGATCAAGGAGTGAACCGATGCTGGAGTCCCTAGAAAAGATGCTCGCCAAGGGCGTGGACAATTCATTACTGCGCTTTGGCCTGGGCAAGGGTTACCTGGACCTGAAGGACAACGCCAAGGCGGCCGAGCATTTGCAGCGATGCGTCGAGTTCGATCCGAAGTATTCGGCGGCGTGGAAGTTGTTGGGTAAGGCGCAATTGGGGCAGGGTGATAACGCTGGGGCACGACACGCTTGGGAAAAAGGCATAGAAGCGGCGTTGGCCCATGGCGACAAACAGGCCGAAAAAGAAATGGCAGTGTTCCTGAAGAAACTCGATCGCCAGGCTTGATACAGAACTCAAATGTGGGAGGGGGCTTGCCTGCTGCCTGTAGGAGCGAGCTTGCTCGCGAAAAACTTCAGCGATAACGCGTGCTTCCTGAATAAACGCGGCGCCTATTGGTTTTTCGCGAGCAAGCTCGCTCCTACAGGTATTAGGCCTGTCCCCTCCCACATTGGTTTTGCAGCGAATTTAAGTCAGTAGTGAATCAATACCACCGCGCCTCACCCGGTGGGCGTTTCTTGAAGCGTTTCATGCTCCACATGTACTGGCTTGGGTAAGCGCCGACATAACGCTCTACTACCTTGCTCATCGCCGCACAGGACGTCGCGGTATCGGTGCTGTACATGTCCTCCGGTGCCGCCTCCAGAATCACCTTGTAGCCCGAGCCGTCCGGCAGCCGCAGGGCATGCAGGAACACACCCACCGCCTTGTGACCCGCAAGCATGTTCGGCACGAACTTGCTGGTAAGCGCCTGGGTGGCAAAAAACGGTACGAAGATGCCGGCAGACTCAGCCGGCTCCGGGTCGGCAGGAATGCCCACCTGACCGCCTTTGCGCACTTCCTTGATCACGCTGAGAATGCCTTCCTTGGTGGACGCCGCCACGCGGTTGCCCAACTGCACGCGCTGCTTGCGCAGCAACTCGTCCACAGCCTTGAGCTTGGGCGGGCGATAGAAAATGATCGGTTTGCACTGGCTGCAATAGAAGTGGTTCAACACTTCCCAGTTGCCCAGGTGGCTGGTGATGCCTACCACGCCTTTGCCAGAAGCCAGGGCCTCGTGCAGCACTTCCAGGCCTTCGACTTCGCGGACCAGGTCGATAGAGCGCTGCGCCGGCCAGATCCACGCGCAGGCGCTTTCGGTGAGGGACTTGCCGATGTCCATCAGGCTGCGGCCCACCAGGCGCTCGCGCTCTGCCGGGTCCATGTCCGGGAAGCATTTGGAGAGGTTGATCCGCACCGTATCGCGGGAACGGTTGGGGGTTTTCCACATGATCCAGCCGATCCCCGTGCCGACGGCTTGTACGGCGCGCCAGGGCAGCAGGGCAAACAACCGAAGAGCGCCTACCAGCAAGGCGCCTTTAAACTTTTCCACAGGTCACTCCTGATCGTGTGTGGTGCGCAAAGCCGGCATTCTAACCGGCGTTGACCAAGTCCGCGTAACGGTCGCAGTCCTGGGTGTGGTCCATGACCATGCCCGAGGCCTGCATGAAGGCGTAGCAGATGGTCGGCCCGACGAAGGTGAAGCCGGCCTTTTTCAAGGCTTTGCTCATGGCTTCGGCTTCGGGCGTAATCGCCGGGACGTCGCTGCGATCCTTGAAGTGATTGACCTTGGGTTTGCCGCCGACAAACGACCACAGCAACCCCACCGGATCCTCCAGCGCCAGCCAGGCCGCGGCGTTGCGCCGGGTAGCGTTGAGCTTCAAGCGATTGCGCACGATGCCCGGGTCCTGCATCAGCACCTCTATTTCTTCATCGCTCAACTGCGCCAGACGCTGCGCGTCAAAGCCGAACAACACCTTTCGATAATGCTCGCGTTTGCGTAAAACGGTGATCCAGGACAGGCCCGCCTGGAACCCTTCGAGCAAAAGCAACTCGAACAAACCCTGCGCATCGCGCAGCGGCGTTCCCCACTCTTGATCGTGATAAGCCATGTACAGCGGATCTTCAGAACACCAAAAGCAGCGTGGCATAAGGCTCCAGGGAGTGGTGGCGGGGCCGAATCGGGTATACTCCCGCTCTTTAAATCGCAGCCCAAGTAACAGGTGAATTTCGTGAGCCAGCCTACGCCAGCCGTGCGTACCTTCCAAGACTTGATCCTCGCCCTCCAGCAATACTGGGCCGAGCAAGGTTGTGTGGTACTTCAGCCCTACGATATGGAAGTAGGCGCCGGCACTTTCCACACCGCTACATTCCTGCGGGCCATCGGCCCGGAAACCTGGAACGCCGCTTATGTGCAGCCCAGTCGCCGCCCGACTGACGGCCGCTACGGCGAAAACCCGAACCGTCTGCAGCACTACTACCAGTTCCAGGTGGTATTGAAGCCCAACCCGGACAACTTCCAGGAGCTGTACCTGGGCTCGCTGAAACATGTGGGCCTGGACCCACTGGTGCACGACATCCGTTTCGTCGAAGACAACTGGGAATCGCCAACCCTGGGCGCCTGGGGCCTGGGCTGGGAAGTCTGGCTCAATGGCATGGAAGTGACGCAGTTCACTTACTTCCAGCAAGCCGGCGGCATCGAGTGCTACCCGGTCACCGGCGAGATCACCTATGGCCTGGAACGCCTGGCCATGTACCTGCAAGGCGTGGACTCGGTCTACGACCTGGTATGGGCTGACGGCCCGTTCGGCAAGGTGACCTACGGCGATGTGTTCCACCAGAACGAAGTGGAGCAGTCCACCTACAACTTCGAACACGCCAACGTCGACAAGCTGTTCGAACTGTTCGACTTCTATGAAAGCGAAGCCAAGCGGCTGATCGAACTCGACCAGCCGCTGCCGTTGCCAAGCTATGAAATGGTGTTGAAGGCCTCCCATACCTTCAACCTGCTGGACGCGCGCCGTGCCATCTCGGTAACCGCACGCCAGCAATACATCCTGCGTGTACGCACTCTGGCGCGTTCCGTCGCCCAAGCCTACCTGCTGGCTCGCGCCAAGCTGGGCTTCCCGATGGCAACCCCGGACTTGCGTGATGAAGTGTTGGCTAAGCTGGAGGCTGCACAATGAGTGCTCAAGATTTCCTGGTTGAACTGGGCACCGAAGAGCTGCCACCCAAGGCCCTCAATACCCTGGCCGATGCATTCCTGGCCGGTATCGAAAAAGGCCTGCAGACTGCCGGCCTGAAGTTTGAAGCCAAAAAAGTCTACGCCGCGCCGCGCCGTCTGGCTGTGCTGCTGACCGCGCTGGAAACCCAGCAGCCGGACCGCAGTATCAACCTGGACGGCCCACCGCGTCAGGCGGCTTTCGACGCCGAAGGCAACCCGACCCAGGCCGCGCTTGGCTTTGCCAAGAAGTGTGGCGTAGAGCTGAGCGAGATCGACCAGAGCGGCCCGAAACTGCGCTTCAGCCAGGTCATCACCGGCAAGCCGACCGCCAGCCTGTTGCCGACCATCGTTGAAGATTCCCTGAACGACCTGCCTATCCCCAAGCGCATGCGCTGGGGTGCGCGCAAGGAAGAGTTCGTGCGCCCAACCCAATGGCTGGTGATGCTGCTCGGCGACCAGGTCATCGATTGCACCATCCTCGCCCAGAAGGCTGGTCGTGATTCCCGTGGTCACCGCTTCCATCATCCAGAAAGCGTGCGCATCACTTCGCCGGCCAACTACCTCAACGATCTGCGCGCCGCTTATGTGCTGGCCGACGCCAATGAGCGTCGCGAGCTGATCAGCAAGCGCACCGAAGAGCTGGCCCGTCTGCAGGAAGGCACTGCCATCGTGCCGCCAAGCCTGCTCGACGAAGTGACCGCCCTGGTGGAATGGCCGGTGCCGCTGGTGTGCTCGTTCGAAGAGCGTTTCCTCGACGTGCCGCAAGAAGCCTTGATCACCACCATGCAGGACAACCAGAAGTACTTCTGCCTGCTGGACGTGGACGGTAAGTTGTTGCCGCGTTTTATCACCGTGGCCAACATCGAAAGCAAAGACCCACAGCAGATCATCGCCGGTAACGAAAAAGTCGTGCGCCCGCGCCTGACCGACGCCGAGTTCTTCTTCAAGCAAGACAAGAAGCAGAAGCTGGAAGACTTCAACCTGCGCCTGCAAAACGTGGTGTTCCAGGAAAAACTCGGCAGCGTCTATGACAAAGCCGTGCGTGTTTCCAAGCTCGCGGCTTACATTGCCCCACGCATTGGCGGCGACGCAGCCTGGGCCGCCCGTGCCGGCTTGCTGTCCAAGTGCGACCTGGCCACCGAAATGGTCGGCGAGTTCCCAGAGATGCAAGGCGTGGCGGGTTACTACTACGCCCTCAACGACGGCGAGCCGGATGATGTCGCCCTGGCCCTGAACGAGCAGTACATGCCGCGCGGTGCCGGTGCAGAACTGCCGAGCACCCTGACCGGTGCGGCCGTGGCCATTGCCGACAAGCTGGACACCCTCGTGGGTATCTTCGGTATCGGCATGCTGCCTACCGGCAGCAAAGACCCGTATGCCCTGCGCCGTGCGGCCTTGGGCGTGCTGCGTATCCTGATCGACAAAAAGCTGGACCTCGACCTGACCCAGGCCGTGGTATTCGCCGTCGGCCAGTTCGGCACCAAGGTCAAGCAAGCCGGCCTGGCCGAGCAAGTGCTGGAGTTCGTGTTCGACCGCCTGCGTGCGCGTTACGAAGACGAAGGCGTGGACGTTTCCGTCTACCTGTCGGTACGTGCGCTGCAACCGGGCTCGGCGTTGGACTTCGACCAGCGTGTACAAGCCGTGCAAGCGTTCCGCAAGCTGCCGGAAGCCGATGCCCTGGCCGCCGTGAACAAGCGCGTGTCGAACCTGCTGAGCAAGGCCGACAACCTCGGCACTGCTGAAGTCGACCCGGGCCTGTTCGCCGATGCCAAGGAGTTCTCGCTGAACTCGGCCATCGCCAAGGCCGAGAACGCCGTGAAGCCGCTGATCGCCGAGCGTGACTACGCGCAAGCGTTGGCGCGCCTGGCGTCTTTGCGTGAGCCGGTGGATGCGTTCTTCGAAGCGGTGATGATCAATGCCGACGATGCTGGCGTGCGCAAAAACCGCTACGCCATGCTGGCGCGCCTGCGTGGCTTGTTCATCAATATCGCCGACATCTCCGTACTGGGCTGACCATGTTGAAACTGCTGATTCTCGATCGGGACGGGGTGATCAACTACGACTCCGACGCTTACATCAAGTCGGTGGAGGAGTGGATCCCACTGCCCGGTTCGATCGAGGCCATCGCGCAGTTGAGCAAAGCCGGCTGGACGGTGGCCATCGCCACCAACCAGTCCGGCATCGCCCGCGGTTACTACGACATCGCGACCCTGGAGGCCATGCACGCGCGTTTGCGCGCGTTAGTGGCCGAACAGGGCGGTGAGGTGGGGCTGGTGGTTTACTGCCCCCACGGGCCGGATGAGGGCTGCGATTGCCGCAAGCCCAAGCCTGGCATGTTGAAAATTATTGCAGAACATTACAAGGTGCCCTTGGCTGGGATATGGTTCGTCGGGGACAGCCTCGGTGACCTGGAGGCGGCCAAAGCCGTCGACTCTCAGCCAGTTTTGGTTAAAACCGGGAAAGGCGAAAAGACCCAGGCTAAAAACCTGCCGGTAGGCACCTTGATTTTTGACGATCTGGCGGCCGTTGCCGCAGAACTTATCAACAACTAGCCGCCCTCGACTTCCTGACCCAAGGACTGTTCGGGAGTGCGCTTTTAACAGGCGGGCCGTGTCCCGCAACGGTAAATGCCGCCATGTCGATCTTGCAGGCCATCAGAACCTTTTTCTTTTACCTGCTGCTGGGCACCAGTTCGTTTCTCTGGTGCACCCTGAGCTTTTTTATTGCACCGTTCCTGCCCTTCAAGGCGCGCTATCGCTTTATCAACGTCTACTGGTGCCGCTGCGCGTTGTGGCTGAGCAAGGTGTTCCTGAACATTCGTTTCGAGATCAAAGGCGCTGAAAACGTCCCTGATCAACCGTGCGTGATTCTCTCCAACCACCAGAGCACCTGGGAGACGTTCTTCCTCTCGGCGTACTTCTCGCCGTTGAGCCAGGTGCTCAAGCGCGAGTTGCTGTATGTGCCGTTCTTCGGCTGGGCCATGGCCATGTTGCGACCGATCGCCATCGACCGTGACAACCCCAAGGCTGCGCTCAAGCATGTCGCCAAGAAGGGCGATGAGTTGCTCAAGGACGGCGTCTGGGTGCTGATCTTCCCTGAGGGCACGCGGGTGCCCTACGGCACGGTGGGCAAGTTCTCACGCGGTGGTACCGCCTTGGCGGTCAACGCCAACCTGCCTGTGCTGCCAATTGCGCATAACGCCGGCAAGTTCTGGCCCAAGACTGGCTGGGCCAAACGCCCAGGCACTATCACCGTGGTGATCGGCGAACCGATGTACGCAGAAGGCGAAGGACCACGTGCCATCGCCGCCCTGAACGACCGCGCTGCGGCGTGGAACGAGGCGCAGCAACGGGCCATGGGCTCCCTGCCTCCGGAGCCGGTGGTGGTGGAGACGCCGGCAGTTTGAGCATCTGTGGATAACCTGTGTACGCTTTGTTGGCGAATTGGCTTTTTTGCATCATAACAAGCTGATTTACTTACATATTTCTGAAGCTCATAAAATTCGGAAAAACGTGCATAAGTTTTTTCTTCATAAAAAAACCGGTCCTTGTGACCGGTTTTTTATGCACAGCAGAAAAGCCGCTTTTTCAGTCCTCCAATAACGGCAGCAGCAGGATAAACGTCGAGCCCTTGCCCAGCTCACTTTCACACACGATGCGCCCACCGTGCCGCTCCAACACTGCTTTAACCATGGTCAGCCCCAGTCCAAGACCCTCACTGCCTTGAGCCGAATCGAAACGTCGGTATTGGTTAAACAACTCCGGCAGATCCTCAGGCGCAATCCCCGGTCCCTGGTCACTTATCCTGCATTCCAACCAACCTTGCGCACTGCCATGCCTCAACCTGACGGTGGTACCTGATGGGGAGTATTTGATCGCGTTCTCCAGCACATTGAACAACGCCCGGGTGAGCAGCGATTGGTCGGCGTAGACCATGGCCTCGTCCGCCTCATCCAGGTCGTGAACCAAATGGATGCCCTTCAACTGCGCAATCACCGCCACTTGATCAAAAGCGTCCATCACCAGCATGGCAAACAGGGTGGGCTGGAACTGGTAACCGTCCGCTTCAGCCTTGGCCAATTGCACAAAGGATTCGGTCAGGCTCAAGGCCCGCCGTACCTGCTGTTCGATTTGGGCAAACACCGGGGACTCTCCGTTGTGCACGTCCAGCAGGGCAAGGATCGCTGAGTGCGGCGCACGCAGGTCGTGGGAAAGGAAACGCAGCATCGTCTCGCGGTGCTGCTGGGCTTCACGCTCCTTGCTCAGGTCCGTAAGGCTCAACAACCAGCCGAGGGCAAAATCACCTTCGGCAGGCAGCAAAGGAGCCAGTTCCATGCGCAAACTGCGTTGGTGGATATCGCGAAACTCGACCAGTTCCAGCGCCGACAGGGCAGGGCGTACACCATTGTGCAGCGGGGGATAACCTAGATCAGCAAGCTGTTCGACGAGGTTTTCACCGACCAGGTCATTGCCGAATACTTCACGGGCCACGCGGTTGGCCAACAGGATGCTGCCTTGGGGATCGGTGATCAGGGTCGCTACCGGCAGGCACTCCAAGCCGTCCGCCATAAAGCGCCGCGTATCGCGGGTACGGCTGACGGCTTGTTCAAGGGCAAAAATCCGCCCTTGCAACACATCGCCCTTGCTGGCGGGCGCGCGACGACGCTCCGGAAGCACCTTGGGTTCGTTATCCAGGCGTGCCAGTTCCCAGCCAAAGTAGGCGAGGATTACGCTCAGGCGTCGCCAATTCCAGATCAGGTAACTCAGCAACAAACCGATCAGGCACGCTGCGGGGCTCCACCAGTGGCCCAGGCGCAATAGAGCCCATGAGCCCAGCAACGCCGCGCCCATGCCTGCCAAGGTCATCCACAGGGCGTAGCGGGGGCGCACCAGCAGAAGGCCCAACAGCAGGGCCACCAGGGACGTTGCCAGCAACGCCGCCAACCAGCCGGGCAGATCGACGATGCTGCGACCCTGCAATAAACCATTCAGTACTTCAGCCTGGATCTCAACCCCCGCAGTGGTGCCCACGGTGGAAGAGAGCGGCGTCACGAAACGATCGGCCATGCCATAGGCTGAGGCGCCGATCAGAATCAGGCGACCCCGCAACGACTCCGGAGGTACCTCGCCGCGTAATACGCTGACGTAGGACACACTGGGAAAATGGTCTGGTTCCGAAGTGAACGGCACACGAATCTCATGTTCCTGGTGCCAGTGCCCTCCAGTAGGCTCTTGCGGCAGGCCCGGCATCGTCTCGGCATGCTCGCTCATGGCGAATGCCAGCCAAGCCAACTGAGGGAGTGTGCTTCCCGCAGGGCCCTCACGTAGATACACGCTACGCACCACACCGTCTTTATCCGCTTCGACGTTGATGTGCCCAACGCCCTTGGCGCACTTGAGCAGTGGCGACAACGGCGTTACCTGGGCCTTGGGGCTGACGCTGCTATCCCCGGCGATGGGCAGCAATACATTGCCGGCTTTGCATACGGCATCGGCCAGGCGCTGGTCGTCATTACTGTTGCCGCTCTCACTGAAGATCACATCAAACAAAATACCCGCCGGTTGGGCGGCGTTCAGGCGTTCAATCAGGTCGGCATGTACGCTACGCGGCCAAGGCCACGGGCCGAGTGCTTCCAGGCTCGGCGCATCGATGGTCACCAGAACGATGCGTGGGTCTACCGGTAAGGGCGTGAGGCGGCGCAGGCTGTCATAGAGCGGATTGTTAAGCGCCAGGCCAGCGCTCAAGGATAAGTAGGCGGTAAAGGGCAGGAGTACCAGACCGATCAGCAGCCATTCACGAACCAACCCATGGAACAAAAGCTGGGCCTGGGTAGGTTGGCGTTTCTCGGCTTTGCGCCATAGGTTCACAGGGCTACCGCCACGAGCGTGCCGAGGCATTGATGGTCATTAAGTAAAAGTGTCATAAGCCCAGGATCCCTCTCCATGGGGTTGCGATGAAGTGCATGCGGTGTTCTGAAACCAGTGAAGCTTATTTCGGTCTCATTGGAGGACTTCCCACGACCGCGCAATGAACGATACCGCACATTGGAGCAGGCGTGAGGCACCGGCGAGGCGATCGGCACAGAGCCTTTTCCACACCAACAGGAGCCGGTATCTTCTTCGAAGATCGTAGTGAATTGAGTTTACGGCGCTTTCAGCGTATCGAGAGATCCAAGCACTGTAGAATCCGTCCATAATTATTCAGATTCAGAGGCCGGCATTTGTACAACATGTGCCCCCCATTCAAGCTCTCGTATTTTTGTAGGAAGGACCCCGCCTATGCGTGTCGCAATACTGGATGACGAACCCGCGGAGTTGCGACGGGTGGAACAGACACTGCGACAGATTCCCGGCCCGGCTGACCAGCCTTGGTCTCTGCATTTCTTTGAGCGTGGTGAAGACCTGCTGCGCCAGCTACGTCGGGAAACCTTTGACCTGCTGATCCTCGACTGGCAACTGCCGGACATCTCCGGGATAGCGTTATTGCGCTGGACTCGCGAGCACATGGAATCGCCCCCTGCCGTCATCATGCTCACCAGTCGCGATGCCGAGAGCGACATCGTGACGGCGTTGAATAGCGGGGCGGATGATTATGTCAGCAAGCCGTTTAGGCCCAACGAGCTCAAAGCTCGAGTCAGCGCCGTCCTGCGGCGCCACGGTTTGCAAAAGTCGGCTAGCCAGGAAGTGCAGAGCTTTAACGACCTGACATTCGACGATGCCGAACTGACCGTCACACGCGCAGGCAAACCCATCAACCTGACAGAACGGGAATACCGCCTGGCAAGTTGTCTATTTGCCAACCTGGCCCGGCCATTGTCTCGCGAGTACCTGTATGAGCGGTTCTGGAGCCACGAAGAAATGGTCTCGTCGCGGCCGTTGGACACCCACATCTACCGCCTGCGTAACAAGCTAGGGTTGACGGCGGATCGCGGCTGGCAGCTGTTGACGATCTATGGGTACGGGTATCGCTTGGAGAGTGTGACACCCGCTGTGGAAACTTAAAAATGTCGATGTTCCACGTGGAGCATTTAAAAATGCGCGACTGCGAACCAACAAAAAAGGCCAACGCTAAGCGTTGGCCTTTTGTTTTTAGCTGATGTACCTGATCAGAAGTCCAGGTTAGACACCGCCAAAGCATTGCTCTCGATGAAGTCACGACGAGGCTCGACCGCATCACCCATCAGGGTGTTGAAGATCTGATCCGCGCCAATGGCGTCTTCGATGGTCACGCGCAGCATGCGACGCTGAGCAGGGTCCATGGTGGTTTCCCACAGCTGATCCGGGTTCATCTCGCCCAGACCTTTATAGCGCTGGATGGTATGACGCTTGGTACTTTCCGCCATCAACCAGTCCAAGGCTTCCTTGAACTCCTTGACCTGCTTCTTGCGTTCGCCACGCTGAATGTAAGCACCGTCGTCCAGCAGGGTGCTCAGTTGCGCGCCGAGGGTGACGACGGTCTTGTAGTCGTTGCTGCCGAAGAAGTCGCGGTTGAAGGTGACGTAGTTCGACAGGCCATGGGAGATCAGTTCGACCTCTGGCAGCCATACATTACGTTCGCGGTCTTCACGCAGGCTGGCTTTGTACACCAGGCCAGACTTCTCCACAGTACGCAGGCGCACTTCATATTGGGCCAGCCAATCCTGCATGGCGGCGTGGTCGCCCAACTGCTCCAGGCTTACGGCCGGCAGGTAGATGAAGTGCTCGGTCAGCTCCTGTGGGTACAGACGCGACAAACGCTTGAGTGTCTTCATGACCATGCGGAAGTCGTTGACCAGGCGCTCCAGCGACTCACCGGAGATGCCCGGCGCTTCGTCATTCAAGTGCAGGCTCGCATCTTCCAGGGCCGACTGCGTCATGTACTCTTCCATGGCGTCGTCGTCTTTGATGTATTGCTCTTGCTTGCCCTTTTTAACTTTGTACAACGGCGGCTGAGCGATGTAGATATAGCCACGCTCGATCAGCTCCGGCAACTGACGGAAGAAGAAGGTCAGCAGCAGGGTACGGATGTGCGAACCGTCGACGTCAGCATCGGTCATGATGATGATGTTGTGGTAGCGCAACTTGTCGATGTTGTACTCGTCGCGGCCAATACCGCAGCCCAATGCCGTGATCAAGGTGCCGACTTCCTGGGAGGAAATCATCTTGTCGAAGCGGGCCTTCTCAACGTTAAGGATCTTGCCCTTCAACGGCAGGATGGCCTGGGTGCGACGGTTACGACCCTGCTTGGCGGAACCGCCAGCAGAGTCACCTTCCACCAGGTACAGTTCGGAGAGGGCAGGGTCCTTCTCTTGGCAGTCAGCGAGTTTGCCTGGCAGGCCGGCGATATCCAGCGCGCCTTTACGGCGGGTCATCTCACGGGCCTTACGCGCGGCTTCACGGGCGCGGGCAGCATCGATCATCTTGCCGACGACCAGCTTGGCTTCGTTCGGGTTTTCCAACAGGAAGTCGGAGAAGTACTTACCCATTTCCTGTTCAACCGCAGTCTTCACTTCGGAAGACACCAGCTTGTCTTTGGTCTGGGAGCTGAACTTCGGATCCGGTACCTTGACCGAGATGATCGCCGTCAGGCCTTCACGGGCATCGTCACCGGTGGTGGCGACTTTATGCTTCTTCGCCAAGCCTTCCGCTTCGATGTAGGTGTTCAGGTTACGCGTCAGCGCGGAACGGAAACCTACCAGGTGGGTACCGCCATCGCGTTGTGGAATATTGTTGGTGAAGCACAACAGGTTCTCGTTGAAGCTGTCGTTCCACTGCAGGGCGATTTCCACGCCGATGCCGTCTTCACGCTGGATGTTGAAGTGGAACACCTGGTTGACCGCAGTCTTGTTGGTGTTCAGGTATTCAACGAACGCACGCAGGCCACCTTCGTACTTGAACAGCTCTTCCTTGCCGCTGCGCTCATCCTTGAGGACGATGCCGACACCGGAGTTAAGGAAAGACAGTTCACGAATCCGCTTGGCCAGGATGTCCCAGCTGAAGTGGATGTTCTTGAAGGTTTCTTCCGAGGGTTTGAAGTGGATCTGGGTGCCGGTGGTTTCACTGTCACCAACGATTTTCATCGGTTCCTGTGGTACGCCGTGGACGTAGGTCTGCTCCCAAATCTTGCCGCTACGGCGGACAGTGAGGATCAGCTCTTCGGACAGGGCGTTTACTACCGACACACCTACACCGTGCAAACCACCGGATACTTTATAGGAGTTGTCGTCGAATTTACCGCCAGCGTGGAGCACGGTCATGATGACCTCTGCCGCCGAAACGCCTTCTTCTTTGTGCACGTCTACCGGGATGCCACGACCGTTGTCTCGAACGGTGATGGATTCATCCGGGTGGATGATAATGCTGATGTCGTCGCAGTGACCGGCCAGAGCTTCGTCGATGGAGTTATCGACCACCTCGAACACCATGTGGTGCAGACCGCTACCATCATCGGTGTCGCCAATGTACATACCGGGACGTTTGCGTACGGCATCCAAACCTTTCAGCACTTTAATGCTGGTCGAGTCGTACGTGTTTTCTTCGCTCATGCCTTCACTCCCGATGGTCGTGGGTCTGGGTGATACGGCCTTGTTCCACGTGGAACAAAGCGACTGGCGTTTCCGTCTGCCAGCCTTCCCTCAATAATTCGTGGTCTACACAGGTGATAAACACCTGGCAGCGTAAGTCTTCCAACAAGCGGCATAGCGAGCGGCGGTGTTGCTCGTCGAGCTCCGACGGCAAGTCATCCACCAAATAAATACACTGACCGCGTCGAGCCTGGCTAACCAAATGGCCCTGCGCGATACGCAACGCACAGACCACCAACTTTTGCTGGCCGCGGGACAAGATGTCCGCAGCATTGTGTGCACCTAATCTAAGGCGCAAATCAGCGCGTTGGGGTCCGGCCTGGGTGTGGCCGATTTGCTGATCCCGTTGCAAAGACGTTGCGAGCACTGCACTCAGCTCACGTTCTTTGTCCCAACCCCGGTAATAACTCAGCGTCAGCCCCTCGAGATCCAACAACTCGCTCAAGGTCTGCTCAAAGACTGGTTTCAAGGCTTTGATATAGGCACGGCGGTATTCATCTATTTCGTCGCTGGCCAGGCACAGTTCACGGTCCCAGGCTGCTTGCGAAGCGGCGTCAAGTGTACCATGCCGCAGCCATGAGTTCCGCTGCCGCAGGGCCTTCTGCAGGCGCTGCCAAGTGGCCATGAACCGTGGTTCCACGTGGAACACGCCCCAGTCGAGGAATTGCCGACGGATTTTCGGAGCACCTTCCAGCAATCGAAAGCTATCGGGGTTGATCAACTGCAACGGCAGGATCTCTGCCAGTTGCGCTGCACTGCGCGCATTTTGCCCGTCGATTCTGATCTGAAATTCCCCACCGCGATCACGCGATATCCCCAGGCTGCTATGACCGCCCTCAGCCAGTTCCACTTGGCCAAATACGGTGCAGGCCAATTGTTCGTACTGGATCACGGGTAACAGGCGCGCACTGCGGAAAGAACGCGCAAGCCCCAGCAGGTGGATGGCTTCCAGCACGCTGGTTTTGCCACTGCCGTTGGCGCCATGGAGGATGTTGATGCGGGGGGAAGGGGAGAAGGTCACCGGGTGCAGATTGCGCACCGCGGTGACCGAGACGCGACTAAGGGACATCTAGCTTCTGCTGAGCATGATTACAGGCGCATCGGCATGACAACGTAAGCCGAGTCGTCGTTGTCGGATTCTTGTACCAGGGCGCTGCTGTTGGAGTCCGACAGGATCAGACGAACCTGTTCGGTGGTCATCACCCCCAGCACGTCCAACAGGTAGCTCACGTTAAAGCCGATTTCAAGCGAAGCGCCGTTGTAGTCGACACCCACTTCTTCTTCCGCCTCTTCCTGTTCCGGGTTGTTGGCCTGGATTTTCAGTTGGCCGTTGGCCAGCTGCAGGCGAATACCACGGTACTTTTCGTTGGACAGAATCGCCGTACGGCTGAAGGCTTCACGCAGAGCCTGACGATCACCGACCACCAACTTGTCGCCACCTTTAGGCAACACACGCTCGTAGTCCGGGAACTTACCGTCTACCAACTTGGAGGTGAAGGTGAACTCGCCGGTGGTGGCGCGAATGTGGTGCTGGCCCAATACGATGCTGACGTTACCGTCCGGCTCCGTGAGCAAGCGCGCCAGTTCAAGGATACCTTTGCGTGGAACGATCACCTGGTGACGATCCGGCTGACCGATATCGGCACGCATCGAGCACATAGCCAGACGGTGACCGTCGGTGGCCACGGCGCGGATGATACCTTCCGAGACTTCCAGCAGCATACCGTTGAGGTAATAACGCACGTCCTGCTGGGCCATGGCGAAACTGGTGCGCTCGATCAGGCGACGCAGCTTGCTTTGCTCCAGGCTGCACGTCAGCGAGCCAGGACCTTCTTCCACGGTTGGGAAGTCATTGGCCGGCAAGGTCGACAGGGTGAAACGGCTGCGGCCAGCCTTGACCACCAGCTTTTGCTCATCCACCTTGATGTCGATCAGCGCATCATTAGGCAGGCTTTTGCAGATATCCATCAGCTTGCGCGCCGGCACGGTGATCTCGCCAGGTTCGGCGGGCTCTTCGAGCTGGACGCGACCCACCAGTTCGACTTCCAGGTCGGTACCGGTCAAGGACAACTGTTGCCCCTCGACCACCAGTAATACGTTGGAAAGCACCGGCAAGGTCTGTCGGCGCTCGACGACGCCTGCGACCAGTTGCAGGGGTTTCAACAGGGCTTCGCGTTGAATGGTGAAATGCATGGTCTAGTCCCTTGCCTTAATAAGCTGCGCTGGTGTCATCACGTAGTCAGTGTACGCAGCAGGTTCTTGTAGTCCTCGCGAATATCCGCGTCGGATTCCTTAAGTTCATTGATCTTGCGGCATGCGTGCAAGACCGTGGTGTGGTCGCGCCCGCCAAACACATCACCGATTTCCGGCAGGCTGTGGTTGGTCAACTCCTTGGAGAGGGCCATGGCAACCTGACGTGGACGTGCGACCGAGCGCGAACGGCGCTTGGACAGCAGGTCGGAAATCTTGATCTTGTAGTATTCGGCCACGGTGCGCTGGATGTTATCCACACTCACCAGCTTGTCCTGCAAGGCCAACAAATCTTTCAAGGACTCGCGAATCAGCTCGATGGTGATATCGCGACCCATGAAGTGCGAGTGAGCGATGACCCGCTTGAGCGCGCCTTCCAGCTCACGCACGTTGGAACGGATGCGTTGGGCGATGAAGAACGCAGCATCGTGCGGCAGATCGACTTTAGCCTGGTCGGCCTTCTTCATCAGGATCGCAACGCGGGTTTCCAGCTCCGGTGGCTCGACTGCAACGGTCAGGCCCCAGCCGAAACGCGACTTCAGACGTTCTTCCAGGCCTTCGATTTCCTTCGGGTAACGGTCACTGGTCAAGATGACCTGCTGGCCACCTTCGAGCAGGGCGTTGAAGGTGTGGAAGAACTCTTCCTGGGAACGTTCCTTGCGGGCGAAGAACTGAATGTCATCGATCAACAACGCATCAACGGAGCGATAGAAACGCTTGAACTCGTTGATGGCGTTGAGCTGCAAGGCCTTGACCATGTCGGCCACGAAGCGCTCCGAATGCAGGTAAACCACCTTGGCATTCGGGTTCTTCTTTAATAGGTGGTTACCGACGGCGTGCATCAAGTGCGTCTTACCCAAGCCCACGCCGCCATAAAGGAAGAGCGGGTTGTAACCATGCTTGGGGTTATCGGCGACCTGCCAGGCGGCCGCTCGGGCCAGCTGGTTGGATTTACCTTCGACAAAGTTTTCGAAGGTAAACGTGCGGTTCAAGTAACTGGTGTGCTTGAGCGCGCCTTCTACCTGCACAGTGCGTTGCTCGGAGCGCACAGGCGCCTGCTGGGAACTGGCACCTGCCATCGGGTCGAAGCTGTCGCGGGACGGCTCCTCATTCTCCGGCGCATTTTTGCGCGACGACGGTTTGGACGGCGCAGCGGTCGGTGCAGGTGCTGCGGCGACAGGCGTCACTGCAGCTTGGGCTTGCGATGCGGCGGCCGCCAATGGCGCATTCGGCGCGGCGCGGGGAGCTGAGCTGCGCTTGCTGCCTATTAATAAGGAAAGAGCAGGCGCCAGACCGTTGCCATGTTCGTCGAGCAATTCGAGAACGCGGCCCAGGTACTTCTCGTTGACCCAGTCGAGGACAAAACGATTGGGCGCATAGACACGCAACTCGTCGCCTTCGGCTTCGACCTGTAGCGGACGGATCCAGGTGTTGAATTGCTGGGCAGGCAGCTCATCGCGCAAAAGCTCCACGCACTGCTGCCAAAGTTCCACTGACACGGATATCCCCTAAGTTGAAAGCCGGTGAGGCAAAAACAGCCGCCATTGTAGCGGCCAGCCGTCCACTTATCCACATGTAGGTTGCTCACAGGCCACCCAAAATCAATGCCTTAACCGCAAAAAATGCGACCAGTGGTCTGTGCATAAGCTCTGTGGATAAACCCACCTAAGCTCGTTGTACAAGTGGGGTCGAAAGTCTGTGGGTAACCAGCCTGTGGATAACTACCAGTTCCACACACAGCTTATCCGATAGCGCAGCACAGGCAGAGCACTGCTTCTCCCCCGTGTTGTCATTCTCTGTACAACACGTAGAACAAGGGCTAAAGGCAGTTATCCACAGATGATCACGCCTCTAGCTTTTATAAGCTTTACAGAAAAGCTTTAAATAACTTCCTTCTTTATTTTTATATCTATGGCATGTCGGATGGAAGCCAAACGGGGAGAAGGGCGTCAGGACCCCGTGAACATCTAATTAAAGGAAAAGCTGGTTGGAAATTGACCTAGAGGCTTGCTTTCTCTAGAATCGCCGGTCTCTTAAAACGGGGGCCATTCCGGCCCGTTGTGGACGAACCAGGTAACAACGCCATGAAACGTACTTTCCAACCAAGCACCATCAAACGCGCCCGTACTCACGGCTTCCGTGCTCGCATGGCTACCAAGAACGGCCGTGCTGTCCTGTCGCGTCGCCGCGCCAAAGGTCGTGCGCGTCTGGCAGTTTGATAATCCGGTACTGGTGGTGAGTCAGGACTTCAGTCGGGAAAAGCGTCTGCTAACCCCCCGGCATTTCAAGGCAGTCTTTGACTCCCCCACCGGCAAGGTTCCGGGGAAAAATCTCCTGCTCCTTGCGCGTAACAACGATCTTGATCACCCCCGTCTCGGGTTGGTGATCGGCAAGAAGAGCGTAAAGCTCTCCGTTGAGCGCAATCGCCTCAAGCGTCTGATGCGCGAATCGTTTCGCCTCCACCAGGACACTCTGGTTGGTTGGGATATTGTTATCGTCGCGCGCAAAGGCTTGGGTGATGTAGAAAACCCCGAATTGATTCAGCATTTCGGCAAGCTCTGGAAACGTTTGGCGCGTACCCACAAGCCAGCACCAGCAGTCAGCACCGAAACTGTAGGGGTAGACAGCCTTGATGCGTAAACTGGCAATCGTTCCGATCCAGTTTTATCGCTATGCCATTAGTCCTCTGATGGCCAGCCACTGTCGTTTCTACCCCAGTTGTTCCTGCTACGCGTTAGAGGCCATAGAAAATCATGGTCTTCTGCGCGGTGGCTGGCTGACCTTTCGTCGTTTAGGTCGCTGTCATCCGTGGAATCCCGGTGGTTATGACCCGGTTCCACCTATCCCTACCTCCCGTTCTTCTTCGATGGCCGAGTAATCATGGATATTAAACGCACAATCCTGATCGTCGCCCTGGCAATCGTGTCCTATGTCATGGTCCTTAAATGGAACCAGGATTACGGTCAGGCTGCCCTGCCGACTCAGAATGTTGCTACCAATCAGGCTGCGCCGGCTATTCCGGACACCCCGCTGGGTAACAATGCGTCCGCGAGTGCCGATGTTCCCAGCGCGAATGGCGAGACAAGTGCCCCGTTAGAAACGCCAGTGGTCACCAACAAAGACCTCATCCACGTAAAAACGGATGTGCTCGACCTGGCTATCGACCCACAGGGTGGTGATATCGCACAGCTGAAGCTGCCGCTTTATCCACGTCGCCAAGACCATCCGGATGTGCCGTTCCAACTGTTCGATAACGGCGGTGAACGTACTTATCTGGCGCAAAGCGGCCTGACCGGCACCAATGGTCCGGATGCACGTGCTACCGGTCGTCCGGTTTATTCGACCGAACAGAAGACTTATCAACTGGCAGACGGCCAGAACCAGTTGAACGTCGACCTGAAATTCAGCCTCGACGGCGTCAACTACATCAAGCGTTTCAGCTTTACCCGCGGTTTGTACGATTTGAAGGTCACTTACCTGATCGACAACACCAGCGACAAAGCCTGGAGCGGCAACCTGTTTGCCCAGCTCAAGCGTGACGCCAGCTCCGATCCGTCTTCCAGCACCGCCACCGGCACCGCGACTTACCTGGGCGCGGCCCTGTGGACAAGTAACGAGCCGTACAAAAAAGTGTCGATGAAAGATATCGACAAGGGCACGCTGAAAGAAACCGTCCAAGGTGGCTGGGTCGCGTGGTTGCAGCACTATTTCGTGACCGCCTGGATCCCGAACAAGGGTGACGCGAACCTGGTTCAAACCCGCAAGGACAGCCAGGGCAACTACATCATTGGCTTCACTGGCCCGGCGTTGACCGTCGCTCCAGGTGCCAAGGCTGAAACCAGCGCTACCCTGTACGCCGGCCCTAAAAGCCAGGCCGTACTGAAAGAGTTGTCCCCAGGTCTGGAACTGACTGTGGATTACGGCTTCCTGTGGTTCATTGCCCAGCCGATCTTCTGGCTGTTGCAACATATCCACAGCATCGTCGGTAACTGGGGCTGGTCGATCATCTTCCTGACCATGCTGATCAAAGGGCTTTTCTTCCCTCTGTCGGCAGCCAGCTACAAGTCGATGGCGCGTATGCGTGCCGTGGCCCCGAAACTGGCCGCGCTGAAAGAACAACATGGTGATGACCGACAGAAAATGTCGCAGGCCATGATGGAGCTGTACAAGAAAGAGAAGATCAACCCGCTGGGTGGATGCTTGCCGATTCTGGTACAGATGCCGGTGTTCCTGTCGCTGTACTGGGTACTCCTGGAAAGCGTGGAAATGCGCCAGGCGCCGTTCATGCTGTGGATAACTGACCTGTCGATCAAAGACCCGTTCTTTATCCTGCCGATCATCATGGGCGCTACCATGTTCATCCAGCAGCGTCTGAACCCAACCCCGCCGGATCCGATGCAGGCCAAGGTAATGAAAATGATGCCCATCATCTTCACCTTCTTCTTCCTGTGGTTCCCTGCTGGCTTGGTACTGTACTGGGTGGTCAACAACGTATTGTCGATCTCTCAACAGTGGTACATCACACGTAAAATCGAAGCGGCTACCCAAAAAGCCGAGGCGTAATTTACTCTGTGGATAACCACTCAAGACGCCCCCTAGTGGGGCGTTTTGCTTTCCGTCACTTTTGTTCTGGAACCTGCTGATGAGCGCTCCTCGTGAAACCATCGCTGCTGTCGCTACCGCTCAAGGTCGAGGCGGCGTCGGTATCGTTCGAATTTCCGGGCCATTGGCGGGCGTGGCAGCCAAGGCTATCAGCGGCCGGGAGCTGAAACCCCGTTATGCCCATTACGGCCAGTTCCTGGATGCCGACCACAGCGTATTGGACGAGGGTCTGGCCATCTATTTTCCAGGGCCAAACTCGTTCACCGGTGAAGATGTCCTTGAGTTACAAGGGCACGGTGGTCCTGTGGTGTTGGACATGTTGCTGCAGCGCTGCTTGCAATTGGGTTGCCGCCTGGCCAGACCAGGGGAATTCAGCGAACGCGCGTTCTTGAACGATAAGCTCGACCTGGCCCAGGCCGAAGCCATCGCAGATTTGATCGAAGCCAGTTCTGCACAGGCTGCACGTAACGCATTGCGTTCATTGCAGGGGGCTTTTTCCCTGCGTGTGCATAACTTGACCGAGCAGTTGATCAGTCTGCGCATCTACGTCGAAGCCGCGATTGATTTTCCAGAGGAAGAAATCGACTTCCTGGCGGATGGCCACGTATTGGCGATGTTGGATAAAGTCCGCGACGAGTTATCCACAGTGCTGCGCGAAGCCGGGCAGGGCGCCTTGCTGCGCGATGGTATGACGGTGGTGATTGCCGGCCGGCCCAATGCCGGCAAATCCAGCCTGCTCAATGCGCTGGCAGGGCGCGAGGCGGCCATCGTCACCGAGATCGCCGGCACTACCCGGGATATCTTGCGTGAACATATCCACATCGACGGTATGCCGCTGCACGTGGTGGACACCGCTGGTTTACGCGATACCGACGACCAGGTGGAAAAGATCGGCGTGGAACGTGCGCTCAAGGCGATCAGCGAAGCCGATCGTGTGTTGCTGGTGGTGGATGCCACTGCGCCGGAAGCTGTGGATCCTTTTGCCTTATGGCCCGAATTCCTTGAACAACGGCCAGACCCAGCCAAAGTCACCTTGATCCGTAACAAGGCCGACCTTACGGGGGAAGCCATCGCCCTGGAAACCAGTGAAGATGGCCACGTCACTATCAGCTTGAGCGCGAAATCGGCCGGTGACGGTCTGGAGTTGCTGCGCGAGCACCTTAAAGCCTGCATGGGCTACGAACAGACCTCGGAAAGCAGCTTCAGTGCGCGCCGTAGGCACCTGGAAGCGCTGCGTCATGCCAGCTCGGCCTTGGAGCACGGGCGCGCCCAGCTGACCTTGGCGGGGGCTGGGGAGCTGCTGGCTGAAGATCTGCGCCAGGCGCAGCAGCTGTTGGGTGAAATCACCGGGGCTTTCAGTTCGGATGATCTGCTCGGGCGGATTTTCTCCAGCTTCTGCATCGGCAAATAGTCGAGTTATCCACAACGACTACCAGTTATAGGACACCGTACCGAGCAAGGTACGGCTGTCGCCCCAATAGCAACGCCCCGCATCGTTGCAACCAGATACATATTCCTTGTCGAACAGGTTCTTGGCGTTCAGGTCCACCGACCAGTGTGGGTTGATCTGATAACCCAGTGCCGCATCCACCAAGGTGACGCTTCCTGCATCCAGCTTGCCGTAGAGCGTCGGCGCCGTGTAGGAAAAGGTACTGTCGAAATAACGCACACCGCCGCCCAGGGAGAAACCCTTGAGTTGGCCATCCAGGAAGCGATATTTACCCCACACCGAAGCCTGGTTACGCGGCACGCCCGTCATCTGACGGCCTTCCACTAGCGAGGTGGCCGAATCCTTGGTTATCCGGGCGTCGGTGTAGGTATAGGCTGCCGTCACGTTGAAGTTGGCGCTGATGTCGCTGTTGACCTCGACTTCCACGCCCTTGGCGCGACTTTCACCGACTTGGCGATAGCTGTTGGTGGTGGCATCGAGGTAGGTATCGTCCTGCTTGCGCAGGTCATACACCGACAAGGTCATCGCCGTATCCCAGCCGATCGGTTCGTACTTAACGCCCACCTCGTATTGGCTGCTGGTAATCGGTTTCAACGGTGAGCCGGCGTTGGAGATCTGCTGCACGGGGACAAATGCAGTGGAATAGCTGACATACGGCGTCAAGCCGTTGTCGAACTGGTACATCACCCCGCCCTGGTAAGTGAATTTACGATCCTGTGAGTTGATATTGCTCGATGGCTGGACCTTGTCGCGGTAGTCGCTGTCGACCCAGTCCTGGCGGCCGCCGAGCAGAAAGAGCCAATGGTCGTATTTGCTCTGGACCTGTGCATAAACCCCTTTCATCTGCTGTTCAAGCAAGGTGTTTTGCACCGCCAGTGGAGTGAGCGGGTCGCGCAAGTACACCGGGTTATACACATCGATGGTGCCGGCGAAACCCGCATCCCAGTCTTGATTGAACGAGGTTCGGTCATAGCTGGCGCCCAACAGCACCGTGTTTTCGACGCCGCCCACCTGGAACTTGCCTTCGAGCTGGTTATCCAGCGAATAGACCATCGACTTGTTGTAGCGGTCGTAGGCGTTCATGTTCAGCCGAGTGCCGAAGCCGCCGTTATTAAGTGTGCCTGGCCAGGTTTCATGCCGGTTGATACGCGACTGCATATAGCGCGAGTTCTGACGGAACTGCCAATCATCATTGAAGCTGTGGCTGAACTCATAGCCGGTACTCCACGCTTCGCGTTCAAAGGTGTTCCAGTCCGGGTTGCCCAGCAGGGTGTGTTTGGACAGCTTGCCGTTGGGATTGGTAAGCAGCGTTCCGGCGGCGGGTAGGCCGAGTTCCAGGTTGGTATGGTCTTTCTGGTAGTTGGCCAGCAACGTCAAGGTGTTGTAGTCGTCGAAGTTCAGGGTCAGGGATGGCGCGATATACAGACGATCGTCCGGGACGTGATCGGTCTGCGTGTCGGATTTACGCCCCAGCATCACCACTCGGCCCAGGATATTGTCACTGTCGTTGAGCGGGCCCGAGATATCCACACCCAACTGGCGTCGATTGTTCGAACCATAACTCACCTGCACCTCGCCTTGTGGGGTTGCAGTCGGGTGTTTACTCACCAGGTTAACCAGGCCGCCGGGTGCGTTTTCACCATAGAGCAAGGAAGAAGGGCCGCGGAAAATCTCGACCCGCTCCAGGCCGTAGGGTTCGCTGGTGGTGTCGTATCGATTGCCCTGAACTCGCAGGCCATCTCGCAGCAGGCCGTAGCCGTAATCCGTGGCATTGAAACCGCGAATGAAAAACAGATCGCCTGCCAAGCCGTCGCCGGCCGCGAACGGTGGGGCGAAGATCCCCGGTACGTAGCCCAACACTTCTGTCAGGGTCTGGGATTTTTGATCCTTGATACGCTGGCCAGTGACAACGGACACCGAACGCGGAGTCTCGGACAGCGGTGTGCTGGTCTTGGTGCCGATGCGGCTGTTCTGCGCCTTGTAGCCTACATCCCCGCCGATCTCTTGATTGAAGCCGCCCTGTTGATAAGCGCTCACGGTGGTAGGGGCCAAGGTCATTTGGCCAGCAGGTGCCGGCTGTAATACATAGCTGCCGGGAGCCTGTGCGACCGCCTGCAGGTCCGAGTTCTGCAGCAGCAGCGCAAAGCCCTGGTCCACTGAATAGTCACCTTGCAGCCCTGGCGTATTCAAACGCGCGGTTTGCTGGGGGGAGAAGGACAGAATCACATTGGCCCTGGCGGCAAACAGGCTTAAGGCCTTGTCCAGCGGGCCAGCGGCAATTGCAAAGTGTTGCGTTGCGCTGGCGGCCATGACGGCTGTGGATAACAACACACCGGTCGTCGCGGTAATGAGCTGCAGACCGTAGGTCATGCCATGGCAGGAAAGTCGTTTGCGGAGCGGGGCGGGAAGGCGCATAGGTGAGTAAGCCCTGAAGGTAGCGTCGTGATTACCTGTAGGGCCGCGCCAGGTCAAAAAAAGATAACCCCTCTGTGGATTATTTTTTCGGTCAGCCGATTCGGGTGACCGACACCCAATAGCGCGTAAAGTATTTAACTTGAATCGGCAGGCTCGCTTGCAGGTTAGCGAGGACGGCATCGCTTGAGTCCAGGCGGAAGGTACCGGAAACACGTAGGCCCGCAGACGCTTGGTCACAGTGCAACACACCCGGCCGATAGCGCGCCAACTCATCGATAACGTCTCCCAGCCGAGCATCGAGCACGTTCAGTTGCCCATCGACCCAGGCTGCTTGTACACCGCCATACCCGGTAGGGCGCACATCGTGCCGATCAAACTCTGCGCTCTCACCCGCACCCAGGATTCGGTGACGTTCGGGTTGGTCGCCTGGGGACACTTCAACCCGCTCTTCCAAGACGCCAACCCGTGTGGCGTCCGGCAGTTGGCGCACAGTAAAACGAGTGCCCAGCGCCTGGACCCGGCCTTGGCGAGTCTCTACATAAAACGGTAAGTGCCCACCCCGTTTCCCGGTGTGGATAAGTACTTCACCCTCGCGCAAACGGATCAAACGTTGGCGCCCGTCAAACGCCACATCGATAGCGGTATGAGTATTGAGATTGATCTGCGTGCCGTCCGCCAGTTCGATGCGTCGCCTCTGGCCCACCGACGTCCGGTAATCAGCCCATACGTTACCCAGCGACGTATGTTGCTGAACGTTCCAGCCCAGATAGCCACTGCCGCCGAGCACCAGCATCCACTTGAGTACTTGGCGCCGCTGTTGCGTGGTGGATAACGCGCGGCGCGTGAGTTCAGGGGGCAGGGCACCGAGGCTGCGTTGCAACTGCTCCATCTGGTTCCAGGCCGCCTGGTGGGACGGGTCACGATTAAGCCACTGCTGCCAGGCTTGATGTTGTGCGGGTGTCGGTGGTTGCGACTGGAATTGCACATACCAACTGGCAGCGGCCTCGAACGTCTTGCGGTCGGGGTTGATCATTACCGGCTGGCCATGATCAGGGAGCACTCGGTAAGGGCACGGATCATGTGTTTCTTCACCGTAGTCAGTGATACCTGCAGTTGATCGGCGATCTGTTGATAAGTCAGCCCTTCAATCTGTGCCAGCATGAAAATTCGCCGTGCCCGCTCACCCAGCCCAGACAGCGCTTTATCCACAGCCACCAGGGTTTCGATGATGATTGCCTTGTCTTCCTCACTGATAGCAGTGGCTTCAGGACGCTCTGCCAAGACCTGCCTGTAGGCCTGTTCGACGGCATGCCGGCGATAGCGGTCGATCACCAGGCCTCTGGCGATGGTCGCCAGATAGTCCCGTGGTTCAAGAATCTGCGCTGCGTGACGTCCACCGAGCATGCGCACGAACGTATCGTGGGCCACATCGGCTGCATCGCTGGCGTTATGCAATTTCCCCTTGAGCCACCCGCGAAGCCACGAATGATGTTGCTCATAGATGTGCTGGACCGCTGCGGTATGTGAAGAGGGAGGCATAGGCGCGACAAGGTAGGTTAATGATAATCGCTATTATTAACTGGCCCAGTGTTTTCCCACAATAGATCTCTTTTTGTCCTACCCAGGATTAATTCCTAGCTTTGTCGTGGACGAAATGTGGCGTTTATGTGGATTAAGCCCTGTGAATAACCGCTCCTGAGCCCAGTTGATAACAAGGCCTGAAACCTGAGTAAAAACCCGTCTGTGGATAACCACCCGTTTAATCCACAGGCTTAAAGTACTTATCCAAGGGCCTCATTGGCAGATGATCACAGTGTTTTGAATCGCTGTACACATTGAAAATAAAGGGCTGTAGAGATCTATCCACAGAAAGGTCGCTCAGTATAAATAAACATAAAAACAAAGATTTAATAAATTTCTCTCTTTTAATTTCTATTGTCTGTGATTCATCCACAGCTGGTTAAATTTTGTGCAAAGGGTTCTTTAGGAAGGGCTAAGTCCCTATACTTGCCCGCAAAGCTCTAAAACCCTTTCAACAAACAATTCCTGATTACCTACATAAGCAGGCACGAGGTGCGTGGTGGATTTCCCTTCCCGTTTTGAAGTGATCGTCATCGGCGGCGGTCATGCCGGTACCGAGGCAGCACTGGCGTCAGCACGCATGGGCGTAAAAACCCTGTTGCTGACGCACAACGTGGAAACCCTCGGAGCCATGAGTTGCAACCCCGCGATTGGCGGGATTGGCAAAAGCCATCTGGTCAAGGAAATCGATGCCCTTGGCGGCGTGATGGCCATGGCCACCGACAAAGGTGGCATTCAGTTTCGTGTGCTCAACAGCCGCAAAGGCCCGGCCGTGCGTGCAACCCGTGCCCAGGCCGACCGTATCCTGTACAAGGCAGCGGTACGTGAAACCCTGGAAAACCAGCCGAACCTGTGGATATTTCAGCAAGCAGCCGATGACCTGATCGTCGAACAGGACCAGGTACGTGGTGTCGTCACTCAAATGGGCCTGCGTTTCTTCGCAGAATCCGTCGTACTGACCACCGGCACTTTCCTGGGTGGGCTTATCCACATCGGTATGCAGAATTATTCCGGTGGTCGCGCTGGCGATCCGCCGTCGATTGCTCTGGCAAAACGCCTGCGGGAATTGCCGTTGCGTGTCGGTCGCCTGAAAACCGGGACTCCGCCACGTATTGACGGGCGTTCCGTGGATTTTTCGGTGATGACCGAACAAGCCGGCGATACGCCGATTCCGGTCATGTCGTTCATGGGTTCCAAGGAACAGCATCCGAAACAGGTCAGTTGCTGGATCACCCACACCAATGCGCGTACCCACGAAATCATTGCCGCGAACCTTGATCGTTCGCCGATGTATTCCGGGGTGATCGAAGGCATTGGCCCGCGTTATTGCCCGTCGATCGAAGACAAGATCCACCGCTTTGCCGACAAGGAAAGCCACCAGGTCTTTATCGAGCCGGAAGGGTTGACCACCCACGAGCTGTATCCGAACGGAATTTCGACTTCGTTGCCGTTCGACGTGCAAATCCAGATCGTGCAATCGATTCGCGGTATGGAAAACGCGCACATTGTGCGTCCGGGCTACGCCATCGAGTACGACTACTTCGACCCGCGCGACTTGAAATACAGCCTGGAAACCAAAGTGATTGGCGGGCTGTTCTTCGCCGGCCAAATCAACGGCACCACCGGTTATGAAGAAGCCGGCGCCCAAGGTTTGCTGGCCGGGACCAACGCAGCATTGCGTGCACAGGGCAAAGACAGCTGGTGCCCGCGTCGCGATGAGGCCTACATCGGCGTATTGGTCGACGACCTGATTACCCTGGGTACCCAGGAACCGTACCGGATGTTCACATCTCGGGCGGAATACCGTCTGATCCTGCGCGAAGACAACGCCGACCTGCGCTTGACCGAAAAAGGTCGCGAGCTGGGCCTGGTCGATGACGCCCGCTGGGCGGCCTTCTGCACAAAACGCGAAAGCATTGCGCTCGAAGAACAGCGTCTGAAAAGTACCTGGGTTCGCCCGGGCACGGAGCAGGGCGACGCCATTGCAGAAAAATTCGGCACGCCGTTGACCCATGAGTACAACTTGCTCAACCTGCTTTCCCGTCCGGAAATCGACTACGCTGGTCTGGTCGAAGTGACTGGCCAGGGCGCAGAAGACCCCCAGGTTGCCGAACAGGTTGAAATCAAGACCAAATACGCAGGCTACATTGATCGCCAGCAGGACGAGATCGCCCGGCTGCGCGCCAGTGAAGACACCAAGCTGCCTGTGGATATCGACTACACCGGGATTTCCGGTTTGTCGAAAGAAATCCAAAGCAAGCTGGGGATAACTCGGCCGGAAACCCTCGGCCAGGCTTCACGTATCCCTGGCGTCACGCCGGCAGCGATCTCACTGTTGATGATTCATTTGAAAAAACGCGGCGCGGGCCGTCAGTTGGAGCAAAGCGCTTGAGTTCGTTGGTCACCTTGCAACACGCCGAAGAGTTATCCACAGGAGCGCGCCAGTTGGGCGTGGCCCTGACCGAAGCCCAGCATGAGTTACTGCTGGGCTATCTGGCCCTGTTGATCAAATGGAACAAGGCTTACAACCTGACCGCGGTACGTGATCCGGACGAGATGGTGTCGCGGCATTTGCTCGACAGCCTCAGCGTGATGCCGTTTATCGAAAACGGCCGCTGGCTCGACGTCGGCAGTGGCGGCGGCATGCCTGGCATTCCGTTGGCAATCCTGTTTCCCGAGTCCCACGTGACCTGCTTGGACAGCAACGGCAAGAAAACCCGCTTCCTGACCCAGGTCAAACTCGAACTCAAGCTGGATAACCTGCAAGTTATCCACAGTCGTGTCGAAGCGTTCACGCCTGAACTGCCTTTCAATGGGATCGTGTCCCGGGCGTTCAGCAGCATGGAGAACTTCAGCAACTGGACACGCCACCTGGGCGACCGTGATACCCGCTGGTTGGCAATGAAGGGCGTTCATCCAAGCGACGAGCTGTTAGCATTGCCGGCAGACTTCCACCTCGATAGCGAACACGCCTTGGCCGTACCTGGTTGCCAAGGCCAACGCCATCTGCTGATACTGCGCCGCACGGCATGATTGGGAACACAAGCAAGAATGGCTAAGGTATTCGCGATAGCGAACCAGAAAGGTGGCGTGGGTAAAACCACCACCTGTATCAACCTCGCAGCATCCCTGGTCGCGACCAAGCGTCGGGTGCTGCTGATCGATCTCGATCCACAGGGCAACGCCACCATGGGTAGCGGTGTGGATAAACACGGCCTGGAAAACTCGGTCTACGATTTGCTGATTGGCGAATGCGACCTGGCCCAGGCCATGCACTATTCCGAGCACGGCGGTTACCAACTGCTGCCGGCCAACCGCGATCTGACCGCGGCGGAAGTGGTGCTGCTGGAAATGCAGATGAAAGAAAGCCGTCTGCGCAGCGCCCTGGCGCCCATTCGCGACAACTACGATTACATTTTGATCGACTGCCCACCGTCGCTGTCGATGCTCACGCTTAACGCCCTGGTAGCCGCCGATGGGGTGATTATCCCCATGCAGTGCGAGTACTACGCGTTGGAAGGCCTGAGCGACCTTGTGGATAACATCAAGCGCATTGCCGAGTTGCTCAACCCGAAACTGCAGATCGAAGGCTTGTTGCGGACGATGTTCGACCCGCGCCTGAGCCTGATGAACGATGTGTCGGCGCAGCTCAAGGAACACTTCGGTGACCAGCTGTACGACACCGTGATTCCACGCAACATCCGCCTGGCCGAAGCGCCAAGCTATGGCATGCCCGCGCTGGCGTACGACAAATCCTCGCGTGGTGCCATTGCCTACCTGGCATTGGCTGGCGAGATGGTTCGCCGCCAACGCCGTAATTCACGCACCGCTGCAGCCCAGCCAATTTAAGGAACCCCCATGGCCGTCAAGAAACGAGGTCTCGGACGTGGACTGGATGCACTGTTGAGTGGTCCGACCGTCACATCGCTTGAAGAACAAGCGGTGCAGGCCGACGAGCGCGAGCTGCAGCACTTGCCGCTGGACTTGATCCAGCGCGGCAAATACCAGCCACGTCGGGACATGGACCCCCAGGCCCTGGAAGAACTGTCCAACTCGATCAAGGCCCAGGGCGTGATGCAGCCCATCGTGGTGCGCCCCATTGGCGGTGGCCGCTTTGAGATCATCGCCGGTGAGCGCCGCTGGCGTGCCAGCCAGCAGGCCGGCAAGGAAACTATCCCGGCGATGGTGCGCGATGTGCCGGATGAAACCGCGATCGCCATGGCGTTGATCGAGAATATCCAGCGTGAAGACCTCAACCCGATCGAAGAAGCGATTGCGTTGCAGCGTTTGCAGCAGGAATTCCAGCTCACCCAGCAGCAAGTGGCCGAGGCGGTGGGCAAGTCCCGCGTCACCGTGTCCAACTTGTTGCGTTTGATCGCGCTGCCGGAAGTGATCAAGACCATGTTGTCCCACGGCGACCTGGAAATGGGCCATGCCCGTGCGTTGCTCGGTTTGCCCGAAAATCAACAGGTTGAAGGGGCGCGACACGTTGTCGCACGAGGCCTGACCGTACGTCAGACTGAAGCGCTGGTGCGCCAATGGCTCAGCGGCAAACCTGCACCGGTCGAAACCGCCAAACCTGATCCGGATATCGCCCGACTCGAGCAGCGCCTGGCCGAGCGCCTGGGCTCTGCGGTGCAAATTCGTCACGGCAAGAAGGGCAAAGGGCAATTGGTCATCGGATATAACTCCCTTGACGAGCTTCAAGGCGTCCTTGCCCACATCCGCTGAAACATTTGCTTATGTAGCGCGTGATCGGAAATCACTACCCGACAGTTGAATAGGGGCTGAACCGCCCCTATACTCTGCGCGCATTTTGTCGGCACAAATTATGCCAAGTTATTGATTTCCGGCAGCCGACCATTGAGGAGCAAGAGTGATGGAAACCCGCACGCCAAACACGTTGCCGTTCCATCGCTTGGCTGTTTTTCCGGTTCTACTGGCTCAATTTGTCATTTTGCTGATCGCCGCATTGGCGCTTTGGTATTGGCATGGAGTCGTAGCCGGGTATTCAGGACTCTGCGGAGGCCTGATAGCCTTGCTGCCCAATATGTATTTTGCTCACAGGGCCTTTCGGTTTTCCGGCGCCCGAGCAGCCCAGGCTATCGTCCGGTCTTTTTATGCTGGCGAGGCGGGGAAACTGATTTTGACGGCAGTGCTGTTTGCACTGACCTTTGCAGGTGTGAAGCCATTGGCGCCGCTGGCTGTATTCGGCGTCTTCGTGTTGACCCAACTGGTCAGCTGGTTCGCTCCCCTGCTAATGAAAACAAGACTTTCGAAACCTTAGGGCGTTTGAGGCAACCATGGCAGAAACAACCGCTTCGGGCTATATCCAGCACCACTTGCAGAACCTGACCTTCGGTCAGCTTCCTAATGGCGGCTGGGGCTTTGCCCACACCGCAGCAGAAGCCAAAGAAATGGGTTTCTGGGCTTTCCACCTGGACACTCTGGGTTGGTCGGTCGCATTGGGTCTGATCTTCGTCCTGATTTTCCGCATGGCGGCAAAGAAGGCGACTTCCGGTCAGCCAGGTGCTTTGCAGAACTTCGTTGAAGTATTGGTCGAATTCGTCGATGGCAGCGTGAAAGACAGCTTCCATGGCCGTAGCCCGGTGATTGCACCGCTGGCACTGACCATCTTCGTGTGGGTGTTCCTGATGAACGCCGTCGACCTGATCCCGGTGGACTGGATTCCTCAGTTGGCCATGGCGATCTCCGGCGACCCGCACATTCCATTCCGCGCCGTATCCACCACTGACCCGAACGCCACACTGGGCATGGCTCTGTCGGTATTCGCGCTGATCATTTTCTACAGCATCAAGGTCAAGGGCATCGGCGGCTTCATCGGCGAACTGACCCTGCACCCGTTCGGCAGCAAGAACATCTTCGTTCAAGCCCTGCTGATCCCGGTGAACTTCCTGCTGGAATTCGTCACCCTGATCGCCAAGCCGATTTCCCTGGCTCTGCGACTGTTCGGCAACATGTATGCCGGCGAGCTGGTGTTCATTCTGATCGCTGTGATGTTTGGCAGCGGCCTGCTCTGGCTTAGCGGCCTGGGCGTAGTACTGCAGTGGGCGTGGGCTGTGTTCCACATCCTGATCATTACCCTGCAGGCCTTCATCTTCATGATGCTGACCATCGTCTACCTGTCGATGGCGCACGAAGAGAACCATTAAGACCAGTCTCGACTAGTCTGATGTCCTTCCCGGTCAAACGGGAAGGTGGCCCAACAGGGCTATGAAACGATTTGTTTTACCGCTTTAAAATCTAAAAAACCTAAACCATACGACGTAAAAGTCGGGAGGAAAGATGGAAACTGTAGTTGGTCTAACCGCTATCGCTGTTGCACTGTTGATCGGCCTGGGCGCCCTGGGTACTGCCATTGGTTTCGGCCTGCTGGGCGGCAAATTCCTGGAAGGCGCAGCGCGTCAGCCAGAAATGGTCCCAATGCTGCAAGTTAAAATGTTCATCGTCGCCGGCCTGCTCGACGCCGTGACCATGATCGGCGTTGGTATCGCACTGTTCTTCACCTTCGCGAACCCCTTCGTTGGTCAACTCGCTGGCTAATCACTCGACTTTTCGAGTGATTGGGGTGATGGACAACGAATGAGCGAGGTGTTGGCGTGAACATTAATGCAACCCTGATTGGCCAATCCGTTGCGTTCTTCATTTTTGTAGTGTTTTGCATGAAGTTCGTGTGGCCTCCGGTCATCGCGGCTTTGCACGAACGTCAGAAGAAGATCGCGGATGGTTTGGACGCTGCCAGCCGTGCAGCTCGCGACCTGGAGTTGGCCCACGAGAAAGTGGGTCAGCAACTGCGCGAAGCTAAAGCACAGGCAGCCGAGATCATTGAGCAAGCCAAGAAACGCGGTAACCAGATCGTCGAAGAGGCTGTTGAAAAAGCCCGCGTCGAAGCTGACCGTGTGAAGGCTTCGGCTCATGCCGAGATCGAACAGGAACTGAACGGTGTCAAAGACGCGCTGCGTGCCCAACTGGGTGCTCTGGCCGTTGGCGGTGCTGAGAAGATCCTCGGTGCCACAATCGATCAAAACGCGCACGCGGAGCTGGTTAACAAACTGGCTGCTGAAATTTAAGCGAGGGCGATCATGGCAGAACTGACCACGTTGGCCCGACCTTACGCTAAGGCAGCCTTCGAGCACGCCCAGGCCCACCAGCAACTGGCCTCTTGGTCAGCCATGCTCGGCCTGGCTGCAGCAGTGTCGCAAGACGACACCATGCAGCGCGTGCTCAAGGCCCCGCGCCTGACGAGCGCAGACAAGGCCGCCACTTTTATTGAAGTGTGCGGCGACAAGTTTGATGTGAAGGTGCAGAACTTCATCCACGTCATTGCCGAAAACGACCGTCTCCCGCTATTGCCGGAGATCGCCGCTCTGTTCGACCTGTACAAGGCCGAAGCAGAGAAATCGGTAGACGTTGAAGTGACCAGTGCTTTCGCATTGAACCAAGAACAGCAAGACAAACTCGCCAAGGTTCTCAGTGCACGACTCAATCGGGAAGTGCGCCTGCAAGCTTCGGAGGACGCATCGCTTATTGGTGGTGTTGTTATCCGTGCCGGCGACCTGGTTATCGATGGCTCGATTCGCGGCAAAATCGCGAAACTTGCCGAAGCATTGAAATCTTGAGTTTGAAGGGGCAGCAGAGCAATGCAGCAACTCAATCCTTCCGAAATAAGTGAAATTATCAAGGGCCGCATCGACAAGCTCGATGTGACCTCCCAAGCCCGTAACGAAGGCACTGTCGTCAGCGTATCTGACGGCATCGTGCGGATTCACGGTCTGGCCGACGTTATGTACGGCGAGATGATCGAGTTTCCGGGCGGCGTCTACGGTATGGCCCTCAACCTGGAGCAAGACTCCGTAGGTGCCGTTGTATTGGGCGCGTACACCAGTCTGGCTGAAGGCATGAGCGCCAAGTGCACAGGCCGCATCCTGGAAGTTCCGGTTGGTAAGGAACTGCTGGGTCGCGTTGTCGACGCACTGGGTAACCCTGTTGACGGTAAAGGTCCACTGGGCAACACCGAGACCGACGCGGTCGAGAAAGTTGCTCCAGGCGTGATCTGGCGTAAGTCGGTAGACCAGCCTGTACAGACTGGCTACAAGGCTGTCGATGCCATGATCCCAGTCGGCCGTGGCCAGCGTGAGCTGATCATCGGTGACCGTCAGATCGGTAAGACCGCTCTGGCGATCGACGCGATCATCAACCAGAAAGACAGCGGCATTTTCTGCGTCTACGTAGCCATCGGTCAGAAGCAATCGACCATCGCCAACGTGGTTCGCAAGCTGGAAGAAAACGGCGCCCTGGCCAACACGATCATCGTGGCTGCCAGTGCTTCGGAATCTCCTGCGCTGCAATTCCTGGCACCGTACTCCGGTTGCACCATGGGTGAATTCTTCCGCGACCGCGGTGAAGACGCGCTGATCGTTTATGACGATCTGTCCAAGCAAGCAGTGGCTTACCGCCAGATTTCCCTGCTGCTGCGCCGTCCACCAGGCCGTGAAGCTTACCCAGGCGACGTGTTCTATCTCCACTCCCGTCTGCTGGAGCGCGCATCCCGCGTTTCGGAAGAGTACGTAGAGAAGTTCACCAACGGCGCAGTGACCGGCAAAACCGGTTCCCTGACCGCACTGCCGATCATCGAAACCCAGGCTGGCGACGTTTCCGCGTTCGTTCCGACCAACGTGATTTCCATCACCGACGGTCAGATCTTCTTGGAATCGGCCATGTTCAACTCGGGCATCCGCCCTGCAGTGAACGCCGGTGTTTCGGTATCCCGTGTGGGTGGTGCCGCTCAGACCAAGATCATCAAGAAGCTCTCCGGTGGTATCCGTACCGCTCTGGCTCAGTACCGTGAACTGGCGGCATTCGCCCAGTTCGCTTCTGACCTGGACGAAGCGACCCGTAAGCAACTTGAGCATGGTCAGCGCGTTACCGAGCTGATGAAGCAGAAGCAATACGCCCCAATGTCGATCGCTGACATGGCGTTGTCGCTGTATGCCGCTGAGCGTGGGTTCCTGACCGACGTTGAAATCGCCAAGGTCGGCAGCTTTGAACAAGCGCTGATTGCTTACTTCAACCGCGATCACGCCGAATTGATGGCGAAGATCAACGTGAAGGGTGACTTCAATGACGATATCGACGCTGGCATGAAAGCCGGTATCGAGAAGTTCAAGGCCACCCAAACCTGGTAAGCCGCAGCGGGAGCCGCAAGGCTCCCGCTTGCTAACCTGATAGGTGTTACATGGCAGGCGCAAAAGAGATTCGCAGTAAGATTGCGAGCATCAAAAGCACGCAAAAAATTACCAGCGCCATGGAAAAAGTGGCGGTCAGCAAAATGCGCAAGGCACAAATGCGCATGGCTGCTAGCCGTCCTTATGCGGAGCGTATCCGCCAGGTAATTGGGCATCTGGCCAACGCCAACCCGGAATACCGCCACCCGTTCATGATCGACCGCGCAGTAAAGCGTGTGGGTTATGTGGTAGTGAGCAGTGACCGTGGTTTGTGCGGTGGTCTGAATACCAACCTGTTCAAGGCCCTGGTCAAGGACATGGCGGTAAACCGCGAAAACGGCGTCGAGATTGATCTGTGTGTTGTTGGTAGCAAGGGTGCGGCCTTTTTCCGCAACTTCGGCGGTAACGTCGTTGCAGCTATCAGCCACCTGGGTGAAGAGCCGTCGATCAATGATTTGATCGGCAGTGTGAAGGTGATGCTGGATGCGTACCTGGAAGGCCGGATTGACCGCCTGTCCGTGGTATCCAACAAGTTCATCAACACCATGACCCAGCAGCCAACCGTGGAGCAATTGATTCCACTGGTGGCGACCCCGGATCAG
Organism: Pseudomonas sp. AP42; assembly: GCF_001728935.1. Taxonomy (NCBI): domain Bacteria; kingdom Pseudomonadati; phylum Pseudomonadota; class Gammaproteobacteria; order Pseudomonadales; family Pseudomonadaceae; genus Pseudomonas; species Pseudomonas sp. AP42. The sequence continues at coordinate 14,969 of NZ_LYSO01000006.1, read as the reverse complement.
GAACTCAAGCACCACTGGGACTACCTCTACGAACCAGACGCCAAAGAGCTGCTTGACGGCTTGATGGTGCGCTACGTGGAGTCGCAGGTGTACCAGGCGGTGGTCGAGAACAACGCAGCTGAACAAGCGGCGCGGATGATCGCGATGAAAAACGCTACCGATAACGCCGGTGATCTGATCAGCGATTTGCAGCTGATCTACAACAAGGCGCGTCAGGCTGCGATCACCCAAGAGATCTCGGAAATCGTCGGCGGCGCTGCCGCGGTTTAACGGTTCAAATATTCAGAGGATCCAGCTATGAGTAGCGGACGTATCGTTCAAATCATCGGCGCCGTTATCGACGTGGAATTTCCACGCGACAGCGTACCGAGCATCTACAACGCGCTGAAAGTACAAGGCGCGGAAACTACCCTGGAAGTTCAGCAGCAGCTGGGCGACGGCGTAGTTCGTACCATTGCGATGGGTTCCACCGAAGGCTTGAAGCGCGGTCTGGACGTTGTCGACACTGGCGCTGCCATCTCCGTACCGGTCGGTAAAGCGACCCTGGGCCGGATCATGGACGTACTGGGCAACCCGATCGACGAAGCTGGCCCGATCGCCACCGAAGAGCGCTGGGGCATTCACCGCGCAGCACCTTCGTTCGCAGAACAAGCGGGCGGCAACGACCTGCTGGAAACCGGCATCAAGGTTATCGACCTGGTTTGCCCGTTCGCCAAAGGCGGTAAAGTCGGTCTGTTCGGTGGTGCCGGTGTAGGCAAGACCGTAAACATGATGGAACTGATCCGTAACATCGCCATCGAGCACAGCGGTTATTCCGTGTTCGCAGGTGTGGGTGAGCGTACTCGTGAGGGTAACGACTTCTACCACGAGATGAAGGACTCCAACGTTCTGGACAAAGTGGCATTGGTTTACGGTCAGATGAACGAGCCGCCGGGAAACCGTCTGCGCGTAGCCCTGACTGGCCTGACCATGGCCGAGAAGTTCCGTGACGAAGGTAACGACGTTCTGCTGTTCGTCGACAACATCTACCGTTACACCCTGGCCGGTACTGAAGTATCCGCACTGCTGGGCCGTATGCCTTCGGCAGTAGGTTACCAGCCGACCCTGGCTGAAGAGATGGGCGTTCTGCAAGAACGTATCACTTCGACCAAGGAAGGTTCGATCACCTCGATCCAAGCGGTATACGTACCTGCGGATGACTTGACCGACCCGTCGCCAGCCACCACCTTCGCCCACTTGGACGCCACCGTCGTTCTGTCCCGTGACATCGCTTCCCTGGGTATCTACCCAGCGGTCGATCCACTGGACTCGACTTCGCGCCAGCTGGACCCGAACGTGATCGGCCAGGAGCACTACGACACCGCTCGCGGCGTTCAGTACGTGCTGCAGCGTTACAAAGAACTGAAGGACATCATTGCGATCCTGGGTATGGACGAGCTGTCGGAAGCCGACAAGCAGTTGGTAAACCGTGCTCGTAAGATCCAGCGTTTCTTGTCGCAGCCGTTCTTCGTGGCTGAAGTCTTCACCGGTGCCTCGGGTAAATACGTTTCCCTGAAAGACACCATTGCTGGCTTCAAAGGCATCCTCAACGGTGACTACGACCACCTGCCAGAACAAGCGTTCTACATGGTCGGCGGCATCGAAGAAGCGATCGAGAAAGCCAAGAAACTGTAATCCTGGCGCCCGGAAACGGGCGCTCATCAGGTTGAGGCAATCAGATGGCTATGACAGTCCATTGCGATATCGTCAGCGCGGAAGGGGAAATTTTCTCCGGTCTGGTAGAAATGGTGATTGCACACGGCGAACTCGGTGACCTGGGTATTGCCATGGGCCACGCGCCGTTGATCACCAGCTTGAAGCCAGGTCCGATCACTCTGACCAAGCAAGGCGGGGAAAAGGAGGTGTTTTACATCTCCGGTGGTTTCCTCGAGGTTCAGCCGAACATGGTCAAGGTACTTGCCGACACCGTGCAACGTGCTGGCGACCTGGATGAAGCCTCCGCTCAGGAAGCCGTCAAGGCTGCCGAGAAGGCGCTGAACGAAAAAGGCGCAGACTTCGACTACAGCGCTGCTGCAGTCCGTCTGGCCGAGGCCGCAGCCCAGCTGCGTACTCTCCAGCAGATCCGCAAGAAGTAAGCGGCCACGCCGTTTTGCTTGATGCGTGATTGATTAAAAAGGGTAGCCTCGGCTACCCTTTTTCTTTTTTTGCAAAACACTTCTTTGGTCTGAACCCGGACCGCCCAGGATTGGTAGCCATTCATGTCTCTTGAAATCGTCATTCTCGCCGCAGGCCAGGGCACCCGCATGCGTTCTGCCCTGCCCAAGGTGCTGCACCCGGTCGCGGGCAACTCCATGCTGGGTCATGTTATCCACAGCGCCCGGCAGTTGGACCCACAGCGTATTCATGTGGTGATCGGCCACGGTGCAGACCTGGTTCGCGAGCGTCTGGCCGCGGACGATCTGAATTTCGTATTGCAAGACAAGCAACTGGGCACCGGCCACGCGACCGCGCAGGCTGTGCCTTTCATCACCGCAGATACCGTGTTGATCCTCTACGGCGATGTCCCGCTGATTGAGGTGGAAACCCTGCAACGCCTGCTCAAGCACGTGGTGCCTGGCCAGATGGGCCTGCTCACCGTTGAGCTGGATGACCCTACGGGTTACGGCCGCATTGTGCGCAACGCCGATGGCAAGGTCGCCGCGATCGTCGAGCACAAAGATGCCAGCGAAGCCCAGCGCGCGATTACTGAAGGCAACACCGGCATTCTCGCCGTGCCTGCCAACAAGCTCGCCGACTGGATGAGCCGTCTGTCCAACAACAATGCCCAGGGCGAGTACTACCTCACCGACGTCATCGAGATGGCCGTCAGCGATGGCCTGGTGGTCGCCACCGAGCATCCCCATCACCCGATGGAAGTGCAGGGCGCCAACGACCGCAAACAACTGGCAGAGCTGGAGCGCCATTATCAACTGCGCGAAGGCCTGCGCCTGATGGCCCAGGGTGTGACCCTGCGAGACCCCGCGCGTTTCGATGTACGTGGTGAAGTCACGGTGGGCCGCGACATCCTGATCGATATCAACGTGATCCTCGAAGGCCGCGTGATCATTGAAGACGGCGTAGTCATCGGCCCGAACTGCGTGATCAAGGACAGCACCTTGCGCAAAGGCGTGGTGGTCAAGGCCAACAGCCACATCGACGGTGCCGTGATGGGCGAGGGCAGCGATGCCGGGCCGTTTGCGCGCTTGCGTCCGGGTAGTGAGCTGGGGGCCAAAGCCCATGTGGGTAACTTTGTCGAACTGAAAAACGCTCAACTGAGCGAAGGCGCCAAAGTCGGCCACCTGACTTACCTGGGCGATGCCGTCATCGGCGCCCGCACCAACATCGGTGCCGGCACCATCACCTGCAACTACGACGGTGCCAACAAGTACCAGACCACCATTGGTGAAGACGTGTTCATCGGCTCCAATAACTCGCTGGTTGCTCCAGTGACCATTGGCGATGGTTCCAACACCGCCGCGGGCTCGACTATTAACCAGGATGTGGATAAGTCCCAACTGGCTGTTGCTCGTGCTCGCCAACGCAACATCGACGGCTGGAAACGCCCGGTCAAAATCAAAAAGAACTGAGTTATCCACAATATTTGAAATACTCGGTACCCAAGTGGGAGCGGGCTTGCTCGCGAATGCGCAATGTCAGTCACTGAAGGTGTGCCTGATACACCGCCTTCGCGAGCAAGCCCGCTCCCACATTTGATAGGTGGTGACTTAAAATTCGCTTCCAGTGCTTGACGATCTTTCGCCAATAGGTTTTGATTGCCTTCGTTATCTTTCGAAACGAAACTTATCACTACCATGTCGAAACGAAACACCCCCCAACGACGCCACAACATCCTGACCTTGCTCAACGAACAGGGCGAAGTCAGCGTGGACGAATTGGCCAAACATTTCGAAACTTCGGAAGTGACCATCCGCAAGGACCTTGCCGCCCTCGAAAGTAACGGCCTGCTCCTGCGTCGCTATGGCGGCGCAATCACCATGCCTCAAGAGCTGGTGGGCGACGCTGCTCAGCCGATCTCGGCCTACAAGCGCGCCATCGCCCGTGCGGCCGTGCAGCGTTTGCGTGAACATGCGCGCATCATCATCGACAGCGGCAGCACCACCGCCGCGATGATTCCCGAACTGGGCCATCAACCGGGCCTGGTGGTGATGACCAACTCCCTGAACGTAGCCCGCGCCTTGAGCGAACTGGAACATGAACTGGTGCTGTTGATGACCGGTGGTACCTGGGACCCGCATTCGGATTCGTTCCAGGGCCAGGTCGCCGAGCAGGTGCTGCGTTCCTACGACTTTGATCAGCTGTTCATCGGTGCCGATGGCATTGATCTGCAGCGCGGCACTACCACCTTCAACGAGCTGCTGGGCTTGAGCCGTGTGATGGCCGAGGTCGCCCGTGAAGTGGTGGTGATGGTCGAATCCGACAAGATCGGCCGCAAGATTCCCAACCTGGAACTGCCCTGGAGCAGCGTCCATACCCTTATTACCGATGATCGCCTGCCGCTCGAGGCCCGCGACCAGATCCAAGCCCGCGGCATTACGCTGATATGCGCGGCAATCATCTAGGAGAAGCACCATGTGTGGAATTGTTGGCGCAGTCGCCGAACGTAACGTTACTGCCATCCTGATCGAAGGCCTCAAGCGCCTCGAATACCGCGGCTATGACAGCGCCGGTGTGGCCGTCTTCACCAACGCCGGCAAGCTGGAGCGCATGCGCCGCCCGGGCAAGGTCAGCGAGTTGGACCAGGCCCTGGCCGGTGAGCCGCTGGTAGGGCGCTTAGGGATCGCCCACACCCGTTGGGCTACTCACGGTGCGCCGTGCGAGCGTAACGCCCACCCGCACTTTTCCGGCGACCTGGCGGTGGTGCACAACGGCATCATTGAAAACCACGAAGTGCTGCGTGAACAACTCAAGGGCCTGGGCTACGTCTTCACCTCGGACACCGACACCGAAGTGATCGCCCACCTGCTCAACCACAAGCTCAAGGACCACAGCGACCTGACCACCGCCCTCAAGGCCACGGTCAAAGAGCTGCACGGTGCCTACGGTTTGGCCGTGATCAGCGCCAGCCAGCCTGACCGCGTTGTGGCAGCCCGCAGCGGCAGCCCGCTGGTGATCGGCCTGGGCCTGGGTGAGAACTTCCTCGCCTCCGATCAACTGGCCCTGCGCCAGGTGACCGACCGCTTCATGTACCTGGAAGAAGGCGACATTGCCGACATCCGCCGTGAAAGCGTGCAGATCTGGGACGTGAACGGTCAGTCCGTCGAGCGCGAAGCCGTGCAATACCGCGATGGCGCCGAAGCCGCTGACAAAGGCGAGTTCCGCCACTTCATGCTCAAGGAAATCCACGAGCAGCCGTCCGTGGTACAGCGCACCCTGGAAGGTCGCCTGAGCCAGAACCAAGTACTGGTGAACGCGTTCGGCCCGCAAGCCGCCGAACTGTTCGCCAAAGTGCGCAACGTGCAGATCGTCGCCTGTGGCACCAGCTACCACGCCGGTATGGTGGCGCGTTACTGGTTGGAAGAACTGGCCGGCATCCCGTGCCAGGTCGAAGTCGCCAGCGAGTTCCGCTACCGCAAAGTGGTGGTGCAACCCGACACCCTGTTCGTGACCATTTCCCAGTCTGGTGAGACCGCCGACACCCTGGCCGCCCTGCGCAATGCCAAGGAACTGGGCTTCCTCGGCAGCCTGGCCATCTGCAACGTCAGCATCAGCTCCCTGGTGCGTGAATCCGACCTGACTCTGCTGACCCAGGCCGGTCGCGAAATCGGCGTAGCTTCCACCAAAGCCTTCACTACCCAACTGGTGGGCCTGTTGCTGCTGACCCTGTCCCTGGGCCAAGTGCGCGGCACCCTCGCTGAAGGTGTCGAAGCCACCCTGGTGGAAGAACTGCGCCGCCTGCCGACCCGCCTGGGCGAAGCCTTGGCCATGGACAGCACTGTGGAAAAAGTCGCCGAACTGTTCGCCGACAAGAACCACACCCTGTTCCTCGGCCGTGGTGCGCAATACCCGGTGGCGATGGAAGGCTCACTGAAACTCAAGGAAATCTCGTACATCCACGCCGAAGCCTACCCGGCCGGTGAGCTGAAGCACGGCCCGCTGGCCCTGGTGGACGACGACATGCCAGTGGTCACCGTGGCGCCGAACAACGAACTGCTGGAGAAGCTTAAATCCAACCTGCAGGAAGTACGCGCCCGTGGCGGCCAACTGATCGTCTTCGCTGATGAAAAGGCCGGCATGACCAACGGTGAAGGCACCCACGTCATCAACATGCCGCACATCCACGACACCCTGTCGCCGATCCTCTACACCATCCCGCTGCAATTGCTGTCGTACTATGTCGCCGTACTTAAGGGCACTGACGTTGACCAGCCGCGCAACCTGGCGAAGTCGGTGACGGTGGAGTAAGCCTTACCGATGTACCCAAAAGGGGCTGGTTTTGAACAATAAAGATTGACACAAAACAATAAAGTTTGACACTCATGAACATAGATTGACACAAGGCCCAAACCCCCGTATCTATGGGGGTTTTTCCTTTCCAGGCTTTCCCTTTGGTCTGGATTCATCGCTTCAACTCTCCGCGGGTGTAGTCTAGAAAACGCTTTGAAATATGGCCGCTACGGCGGTCATGTCCTTCTACGACTTTTTCTCGGCGTGAGGTGAAGCGGTCCGCATCGACTGAGGAGGCGTGGGTTGCGAGGTCGTAAGTTTGCATCACAGCAAGACATTGAACGGCATATTGCAAATGGATTTGGCGAAGGCGCCGGGGCAAGCTACGTGCCTTGGCTGCGGGTACAAGATGTCCCGTCGATAGGTCGTTCGCACAAGATCCAAGGTGTGAAGATCGAGAGGATTCATCACCTCCTGTCAGATCTCGAGCGTTCGTACTTCCTTGTGTGTGAATTTTCTGAAGACGTCGTGGATATACGGGAGCAATACCCTTTACTACCCACAGAGCGTGCGCAAGCGATAGCGTCGGCGATCGATGTACGCTATCCAAGATACCCTAGAACAACACTGCCTTATGTGATGACAACAGACTTCCTGTTAACTGTTAAGGACCCGAGCGGAAACTTCAAATCGGTAGCTAGGACGGTGAAGTATCGTTCCGATTTAATTGGCAATGGAAGTAAAAGAACGCTTGAAAAACTTGAAATTGAAAAGCGTTTTTGGGAAAGCCAAGGTGTTGATTGGAAAATCGTAACAGACGAGTTTTTTACACGAGATTTGATTAAAAATCTTGGACTAATCAGGAGGTACTCGAAGCTCTCTCGTGATTTAATGAAAGCGCCGTTGCATTCGAGTTTTATCGAGTGCCTTGTAAACAGCCGGGAATATTCGTGGACCTTGGCCACCTGTCTAAGAAAAATAGCATCACTTCTGTCCATTTCCTATATAGACGCTCAAGCAATTTTCTTTCATCTGGTTTGGAACAAGATACTGAAAATCGATTTGGTTAACACTCCTCTCCACCTTACTGGTCTAGTTCCTGGCTTCGAAGTTTCACCGGGCCCTGTCCAAGTATCGTTGAAGGAGAAATTATCATGACTGTTCTCGTTAATGACGTTTTCGAGCCTGTAACCGATCTGTCGGTCATTGCTACGATAGCCAGGCTCCTTTACCAGGATGAAACGCATGACTTAGCAGTTTTGATGGATCTAGCTGACCCACCCCGGCAGCCGTACGCGGTTGGTCTGGATGAGCTGCGTCGCTCGATAGCGTCTGGTCACACCAAACCAGCAGCCATCACCACGCCCGAGTTTATGCTTGTGCTTGAGGAACAGTTGGATGAGAGAGCCAAGCAAGGCCGGGACGAAAAGTGGGCCGTCATCGCCCCTCTATTAGATCCTGAATACCCGGGACAAATATTTGTACGAGGTGAGTTAGGCCGGCTTGTTAGCAGACGGGCGTCAGAGCTCGGAATCCAGCGGAAAACGATCTATCGGCTTCTTTACCGATATTGGTTTTATGGTCAAGTTCGCAACTCATTGCTTAATAATTATACGGCGGTAGGTGTTGCCGATAGAAAATATGATCCGAGCAGGCCACCAGGGCGAAAGCCTAAATTTCAAGGCGTTCTTACTTCGCCTTCCAAGATGCTCAGTGCAGTTGATAAACGATGCATCCGTGTTGGATATGCTCTTTATGTAAGAGATAAGAAATCATCTATTTCGAGCGCATATGACGAAATGTTGAGACGATTCTACTCTGTTCGAGACATCTCTAAAAACAGTGAAGAAGAGCTTCGTTTGTTGCCTGGTTCAGAACTCCCCAGCTTGAGGCAGTTCCAATATTGGGGACAGATTTTTTTCGACGAGATTGAAACCGAGCGTGGCCGTAAAGGGTTGAGGAGGTGGTTAAAGGATTGCCGTCCGCTTTCAGGTACCGTTCGAGATTGGCTGCGTGGACCCTGTCATCAGTTCGAAATCGACGCAACGATTGCCGATATTTATTTGGTCAACAGCTACTCTAGACGGATGCTCATTGGTCGGCCCGTTGTTTATATCGTAGTGGATAGTTTCTCCGGAATAATTGCTGGTCTCTATGTAGGATTGGAGGGCCCTAGTTGGAATGGGGCGAGACAAGCGCTGTTCAACGCGTTTACCTCCAAAGTCGAGTTCTGCGCTCAGAACGGCGTTGACATCAATGCAGATGATTGGAATTGTCACCACCTGCCCCACCAGATTTACGCCGACCGGGGAGAGATGCTGTCACTCGCAGCAGAGGGGTTATCCTCAGGGTTGGGAATTGAGATGGGCACTGCCCCACCTTATCGGCCTGATTGGAAGCCTATGGTAGAAAGTCGGTTTGGCATTTTGAATGATTTGACGGGTATCAGGTGGCTACCTGGCGGGGTAGCTGCGCGGGACAAAGAGCGCGGCGAGCGAGATTACCGGCTCGATGCCACGCTGAACCTCAAAGAGTTCACCCAAATCCTCATCAATTGCGTGCTCCACTATAACCGTCACCATCGACAGCCTGACCGACTGACTCAAGCGATGATGAATGACGGCGTAGAACCTACGCCTAACGGTATATGGAATTGGGCCTGCGACAACGACCTGATCGAATCCAACAAACGTCCCGACGAGCTGGTTTATCTCCACCTTTTACCGCGTGAGCGCGCGACCGTTCAAAAGGGCGGAGTGATGTTTCGCGGCATGCACTACGTGTGTGATATGGCCATAGAGAAAGATTGGTTTGCCAAGGCTCGCAAAGGGGGCGTTTGGTCAATAGAGTGTTGGTTCGATCCGAACTCTGCGGCACACATTTGGATTCAAGGAGAGGCCAAGCAGTTTATCCGTTGTGATCTTCGACGATCGGATGCCGGTTACGCGAATTATCGCTCGGACGAGATTTTTGATCTGCTCGAAGCCTATCGCCAAAAACCGCCTACTCGCCGTCGAGCTGAGCTGGAAAGCCGTGTGCAGCTTAGCGATCAGGTCCACCAGATCATCAGTCACGCGCTCGCAGAACGAAAACAGGAACCTGCTCCGCCTACTAAGGCAGAGGCCACTGGAAACATCCGCGAGAACCGCGCAGAAGAACGTCTCCGCGAGCGTGAAAATGCGGTTGTTCCTGAAGGCGTCAGGGTGGAGCCAGCTTCACTTCAATCTGAAACGACACAGAAAGCGCATGATTCATATGCCGGTGAGCGCACCGCTCAGGTTATCGATTTGCTCAAAAGAATTCGGCCAGGACAGGCAAAATGAAAGGTGCACAGACGTTTGCCAATTACGTCAGACAGGACATTAGTGAGTATGCGGGTAACCCGCTTATCGAAGCTTTGCCTCCGATATTGTCGGAGGCGGCGGCTGTTGAACTGATTTCGAACTTTCCTCAGCCGGTGGATCCGAAAGAGCTGACGCTCGAAGGAGCCACTCGAATTCACTGTATCGACAGGCTGAGAACCGTCGTACAGCCGTTCTTGCTACATCTGGAACTGGAGGCCCTGTTCTCACTGCTCATCCGTCGAGGGTATGTCGGGCGTAACCCGATGTCGCCCGCTACCGTCCGGCATTTGCATTCTTTATCGGGAGCTCAGCGTTACCACGATGCGTTCAAGTCCACTGCAGAAACGTTTACGGTCGTCGGCCTGAGCGGCATTGGCAAGTCAACGGCACTCCACGCCATCTTGAGCCTTTATCCACAGACAATCCGTCATGAGCGCTATGAGGGAAAGCAGTTTGTTCATACCCAAATCACATGGCTGAAGCTTGACTGCCCTCGGGATGGATCGCTGGCTGGATTTTGCCAGCAGTTTTTTTATGCGGTTGGAGACGCTCTAGGAGACAAGGACTACCACAAGCGCTACCGGCATCGAAACATCAATGATGCGCTGCAACAGATGGAGCAGGTGGCCAGCACGTTTTTCATCGGCGCCTTGTTGATCGACGAGCTGCAAAACCTCCACCTGGCGAAAACCGGTGGTAAGGAGAGCATGCTGAATTTTTTCCTGCACTTGGTAAACAACATCGGTATCCCGGTGGTTTTCAGTGGCACGAACTCGACGATTAGCCTGTTCTCAGAAGCCATGCGGACTGCCCGCCGAGTTTGTGGTGCTGGTACGCTCGAATTCAAACGATTCGAAAAGGATGATGAGGAGTGGCGGTTGTTGGTCGAAAATCTCTGGAGCTATCAGTGGTGCAAACAGACGGCTGAGCTGACCGACGAGATTTTTGACACGCTGTATGAGCACACTCAAGGCGTCACGGATTTCCTGGTCAAGCTGCTGGTATTGAGTCAGCGTTATGCGGTCCAGAGTGGCTCGGAGTGTTTGACTGCCGAGATCCTGGTGAAGGTAAGCAACTCAAAAATGCAGATTCTAAAGCCAGCCCTTTCAGCTCTGCGTAGCCGTGATCCGAAGCGGATGCGACAGTTTGACGATTTGCTGCCGATTGAGGATCAGCTGAGCGAAATGATGGTTTTCGATGGATTGGCACGAGAGGATCGCCTCACCTTGCTTCGAAGCGTTGTATCCCGTGAGAAGCCGGTAGACCCATCTCCGACCATTTTTGCGAAAGATCACCCATCGCCGATTGCTACTGCTGTGGAAAACTCAGAGGCTAAAGCGCTTAGCGAACATGACGCTCCCCTCGACGCTCTGCGCGCTGCGGGCTGGCTCAACGAGGACCTGTTTGAGTTCTCACCGATGTATCACAAAGCGTGAGTCGGAGGGGGGGTGAAGTGCAACTTAAACTCCATTTCTTCCCCGCCGCGTTTCCCGACGAGACGCTGCACAGCGTGATTTCTCGTTATGCCCGTCTTTGCGGTGTTCGTAATTGCCAAGCAGCATTTGCCGGACTGAAATCGGCGGCAGCATTTTCGCAAAATGTGGCATTCCCAAGTCATTTAGGGGAGTTTGTCGACGCGCTACCCAGCGGTACCGAGCTATCGATAGCCGAGGTCCTCATGCGTCACACGCTATTACCCTACTATGCGCCGTTTTTGAGTATGAGCCAGGTAGAACACGCTCGGACGCTGATGACTGCCGATGGGAAGGGCTTGATGTTGAAGCTGGGCGTCAACGCGAGCCGTATTGGATTCGCCTCCCGAGTGCGGTTATGCCCAGAATGTATCGCCCAAGATCAGGCCCAACGGGGAGTTGCTTACTGGCACAGGGTCCACATGCTTCCAGGCGTGCTGGTATGTCCGCATCACGGCACGTCACTTAGGATCCTTGATCCTCGCTGGTCCAGCCGTAGCTCTCGACAACTCAATCTGCCGAGTGATGAGAATGTGCAAGCACACACGGTACTTCTCGATACCCCGTTGCTGCGCATGCCGCCGCTTCACGAAATAGCGTTGCGATCACTTCAGGTCATCGAGTCTGAAGTCAGTGCTTTGTCGGCGGAGGCGGTGCGCTACACGCTTTTACAAAGGGCAACGCAGCTTAACCTTGCCTCTGATAACCATCGCTTGCACCTGCACATGCTGGCGCAGCACATGGCCGATTTTTTTGCTGCACTCCCGCGAGAATGGGAATTTTCTATACTCGGAGAAGTTCGTGCAGGTACACCCGCCTCATGGGTCATGAAGCTGCTTCGTACGCCAATAACCTCCCACCATCCGCTCAAATACATTTTATTGGCCGGTGCTCTGGGCATTGACATGGTGAGCTTGCTGCATGGTCAACGCCCAATGAAACAGGCGGTGGCGTGTGGTCCGAAAGCTCACATTCGACTTCACACGCGCCTTTCTCCGGTGATGCCTGGTGAAGGCCTGGACTGTTCGTCAGCCGCTGTGTGGAAACATGCTCTTGAGGGAGCTGATGCCAAAAAGATCGCTGCCGTTCTAGGCGTTTCATTGGCGTATGTCTATCGTCACATCCGAAATGTAGCCGGCGGGCAAGGTGCTTGGAGGGAGGCACGATTTCACATTGAGCTATGCGCAAGACGCGCGGCTTTCGAGGCTGATTATCGCTTTTACAAAGCACATGCATGCAGGGGGTATGCGTGGCTGTATCGCCACGATAGGCAGTGGCTTTCGGAGTCAACTGTAAACCCAAGCCCCCATCGTACGCCCCGTCTAAATAGCGCCGAAATGTTCGCTGCCCTCGATGCGAGACTGGCCGAAGAAGTCCGTCAGTGTGCTGAAGCGCTTTATGCTCTTGCGGGTAAGCCTGTCCGCATCTCGCGTACCAGAATTGGCCGGGAGCTTCATGTTCTGTCTCGCTTCGAAAAGCAGCTCTGCAAGCTTCCTCTCTGTGCAGCAATGCTCGACAAAGTATGTGAATCAATCGAAGGCTTTCACGATAGGCGTCTGCGATGGGCTAGACGCAAATTGCTCTCGGAGGGCAAGCCTGTATCACGTTCTTCGCTCTACCGGGTCGCGAGCATTCGGCCCACGCTGTAATCCAGCCCGCCATTCCCTCCATCTAAAAAACGTTCTGAATTAATTCACCGTGAACACATTGTTTTTCTGTTAATGAAAATTTGCACCTTCCAGAATAGGTCCGGAATACGCATGATCACGATCAGCAAGTAAAATGTACTAACCTGCGAGCAATCGCCATGGGCTGACCTACGCGGGTTATCGATACGTGTGTTGTATTCAAGGAGTACGGTCGCGGCAGGGTTTAAATGAATTCACTACGATTCAAAGTTGAGCGGCTGTGTCATTTCCAAATCCAGGCCGGATACAGAATTTTACGGGTTGCATATATACTGCCCTCGGATGCACGTTCTCTTCGAGCCCTACCTTTAATCGGTAAATGATGTCTGATCTATTATTTTTCCCCGTATCGATGCCGGATGAAATGCTGCACTCTCGTGTCACCCGCTATCACTATCTGTCAGGCAATAGAACCGCGACAGAAACCTACCGCGATTTGTTCGCATCGAAACCCTTTTGCATTGGTGGCATCGTACCCAAGCAGATCGAGAGGCTCGCCCACAGGCTGCCGGGGCAATCGGAGAGCAATCTCGCAGAGCTGATCAGTAGCAACACGACTTTTCCTGCTTACCGACCTTTTCTTGGGGTTAAGCAGGGTCCGGAGAACAACGTAGGACCGCTCGGTTATGACGGGGTGGTACGGGTGCCCCGCAGAGAAGAGTCCACCCATGGCAAGGCTAAGCTTTGTCCTACCTGCGTTCAGGAGGATTTGATTGATCGGGGTTCTGCCTACTGGCATCGATCTCACCAGATACCCGGTGTTGCCGTCTGTTGGCGTCATGGCGACGCATTGATCCATGCCTGCCCCGAGTGCTCTCGCCCGTTCTACCGAAAATTGAAGCTACTTCCCAATCTGACTGAGCCATGCGCGTGCGGCTGGAGCCCCTTAAACAGCGCAGCGACTCACAAGGGCTCAAATCTGGAACAGAAAGTCGCCCTGTTCGCACACGATATCTTGCAACGCAATATTCCTCCGATAGGCAGTACGGTATTAAGTTCGTGCTACGTCCGCCAATGCAAGAAACGCGGATTCATTTTCGGAAAAAATGCGGGTATCGCAAAACTATTCGACAGCATCCAAAGCGCTTACGGCGATGAGCTTTTGTCGCAGATTGATCCAGCCTATAACACCGGGAAGCATGAGCAATGGATCCGGCTCAAATCAGACAAAGGTCAGCTAAATATGCCGCTCGCGCGGCATTTGATCATTGCTCTTCATTTGTTTTCCAGTGCAGATGACTTTGAAGAGGCTCTGAAGAATGAGTCTATCCTGCTGAGTGCCTCTATTTCTCCGCGAGTTCCCAAAGGCGAAGAATCGCATCCTAACCAAAAAACTAGATATCGCCAAAAAATTGAGTTGCTTTTAGCGCTACGTGCCGACGCCGATGTCGAGTACCTCTGGAAGAAAGCGTACAAACCTACGCAATGGATTCTAGAAAATGATAACGCATGGTTAATGGCAAAACTCCGTGCACCTAAAAAAGTTGCAGTTACGGCCGAGAAGTCTGTCGACTCTAGAGACGGCGCGTATGCAGCCCTTATCGAAGCGGGCGTAGATGAGCTATACAAAGTTACGAAAGATCCGAAGAGAGTGAACATTCGGAATTTGCAATCGCTGCTCCCAAGTTCGTTACCTCATGAACTGGATCTGCGCAAGCAGAAGTTTCCCCTTACTTATCAACAGATCAAGATTCATCAAGAGTCAGTATGGCATTTCCGTCTAAGAACTTTGGTGTGGACTGTCTCTGAACTCATCAGGATGAAGCTCCCGGTGAATTACTCGACGGTAAGATTGACCTCAGCGGTAGCAAGCAAGGTTTTCCTGGTTTTTTCCAGTTTCTTCGAGTGGGATCTGGAAAGCTTGGCAAGAACCGGAGTCGACGCGGAGGCCTTGCTCAGATCTACCGGCGTATCGAGGAATTGGGAGGGACCACCGGTTCCAATAAGCTTTTGAGGGCATCTGTATTCCGTCAGCGTCTGCCAACCTCAGGTGATAATAAAAATCCCATCTGGCTCCTAAG